>JBEEMB010000201.1:0-2825 GCA_041167815.1 Bacteroidota bacterium
ATCAGAAATTCATGAATGATCTCCGCCTCGATCTCATTTTCATATACTCCCGGACGTATGAAACCCAGCAGTCGGCGGAAAGCCTTTTCTGTGATGTCACAGGCCTGCTGCATCACTTCCACCTCCAGTTTCGACTTGATGGCACGCAAATCCTTGAGGATACGTGCCGATCGCTCGTACTGATGGAGGGGATAACGCATACGCATCTCCTGGGCATAGCGATAGTCTCGCACGGGGACCAGGTTGGCCTTGCGGTCGTTCTCGTTCGTGTTCAGATAGATGGTCTCCGCCAAATGTATCCAGGGTTGCAGCAACCCGTCGAGGCTGTCGAGCCATACGATCGTCTGGATGCCGGAAAGCGCCGTCGCCTCTTCCTTGCGATGGCGTCGCCCGTCCCATTTTTCCTTGAGCTCGTTGGGCCTGACAAGCACCAGTACTTCCCTGTATTTCGGATCGGGGTTATCCGGGAAAAGTACCAGCATGGTATCCTCCTGGATGATCCCGGTCAGCCAGTACAGGTCTGAATTCTGACGGAAGCCAAAGAGTGCATCTCCATTTGTCGGCAACTCGTCGTTGCTGTTGAAGATGGCGATACTGTTGCGTTTCATCCGCTTCACGAACCGGGCCCGGTTCTGAACGAAAATGGCGGGATTGACGGAAGCCTGGCGCATACGATTGATGTTTTTATCAATAAAACGAGATGCGGGATCCTACTATCTGCGGTTGTGGATCCCGTTGGTGGGATCAAAACAGGCCGTACAACTGAGAGTCGATCTTCTGGATGATGTATCCGAAATCCTCTTCATGCTCCGCAAACTTGTTTTTATCCACGTTCACAATGAGCAACGGGCCTTCTTTGTAGGACTCGATCCATTTGTTGTAATATTCATTCAGCCGCTTGAGATAATCGAGGCGGATGTTCTCCTCATATTCCCGGCCACGCTTCTGAATCTGACCGACCAATGTAGGCACGGAAGCCTGAAGATATATCAACAGGTCCGGGGGCTGCACCATCTGACGCAGGGTCTGGAAGAAGTCGTAGTAGTTGTCGTAGTCGCGCTTGCTCATCAACCCCATTTCATGCAGGTTAGGGGCGAAGATGTTCGCATCCTCATAAATCGTCCGATCCTGGATGACGGTCTCCGTACCCCTGGAGATTTCGTGCAGCTGCGTCAGGCGACTGTTCAAAAAATAAATCTGAAGATTGAAGCTCCATCTGGGCATGTCTTCATAGAAATCGAACAGGTAAGGATTCTGATCGACATCCTCGAAATGAGGAATCCACCTATAATGCTTACTCAGCATTTCGGTGAGGGTCGTTTTTCCGGCGCCGATGTTTCCGGCGACGGCGATGTGCTTGGGTTTGTTGACAATGGACATGTGGTGAACATTTGTACGGATAGCCCTTGCGGCTTCCATGCGTTGGCTGGGGGTCAGGCGATCTCCCCGAACTTACCGAAAAAATTTAATAATAGCGCAGTCCCATCACTTCACGGGCCAGACGCATCGTTTCCCGGGCGCTGACACGGGCCTTTTCTGCCCCCAGTTCCATCACCCGCTGAAGATATACCTGATCGGTTCGGATTGATTCTGCCTTTTCCCGGACAGGAGAAATGAACCGGATCATGTCTTCCGCCAGCTGCTTCTTCATATCTCCGTAACGGATGGTACATTGGTTGTAGGCTGTTTCGAAATGTGCGATCACATCCTCCGAACTCACCAGCCTCATCAACAGGAACAGGTTTGAAATATAATCCGGCATCGGACTGTCGGGCGCTGTCGGGCCCTGGTCTGTCTTGGCCTTCATCACTTTTTTCCGGATCAGATCATCATCATCCGCCAGATATAATGTTGCAAGCTGGTTCTCGCTCTTGCTCATCTTGCCCGTTCCGTCAAGGCTAGGCACTTTGACCAGCTCCGCACCATAGTTGAAGGCCTGAGGCTCCGGAAACACTTCCCCGTAACGATGATTGAAGCGCTGGGCGAAGTTGCGCGCCATCTCCAGATGTTGCTCCTGGTCCTTACCCACGGGCACCAGCAACGCACGATGCAAGAGGATGTCAGCAGCCTGTAAAACGGGATAGGTCAGCAGGCCGGCATTAATGTTATCAGGCTGGAGACGTGCCTTGTCTTTGAACGTGGTGGTCTTTTCCAATTCGCCCTTGTAGGCCAGCATGTTCAGATAGAGATAAAGCTCCGTGGTCTCCGGCACATGGCTCTGACAATACAAAGCGACCTTCTCCGGATCCAGTCCGCAGGCGATGTTTTCCGCCAGCACACGGTGAACATGCCCCTTTAGCGCAGCCGTATCCGGGTGCGTGGTGAGCGAATGCAGGTCCGCCACCATGAAATAACAGGTGAATTCATCCTGCATTCGGACGTAATTTCTAAGGGCACCAAAATAATTGCCCAGGTGCAGGAAGCCCGTTGGCCTGATCCCGCTCATGACAATGGGAGACATAGTGGACATAGTCCGCAAAGATAGGATTCAAACCGAAGGGAAGTCATACCGAAAAGCAGTGAAATCCAAAGCGCATTACATTAATCCATCGTATCCTTTTTGGACAAAACAACCTCCTGGGCAGGTAGTCTAACAGCCAGATCCTTCGGAGGCCTCAGGATGACATTCAATTTTGTGGGTCGTTTGCAAACATAGGATGACAAAGACTTTTTAGGGTCGTTTGCAAACATTCCACCATGAATTTCATCCTGAGGCCATAACCCCATCAGTGTCATCCCGAGGCCTCCGAGGGACCTTGTATTCAACTCAATTAATTAAACGTCGATTGCCCGGTAGAGAACTCCCTTAATTCCCAGCTGAAAAT
>JBEEMB010000243.1:0-6443 GCA_041167815.1 Bacteroidota bacterium
GCAAAAGCCACACCGAAACGAACCTTTCCACCCCTGAATGTGCTGTTATGCTCGACCTGCTTGTAAACCATCACCACTTCATCACGGTCGTTGAACGTCAGCGCCGGATTGCTGACCATCACGGCATCCGGAGAAGTAGAATCCGGCTCCGGTGCAAGGATGGGCTTGTCAAAACGCGTCCATGGACCTTCCGGCTGATCAGCCACAGCCACACCTATACGCTGACTGTTGCGATACACATACCATTCGCGGGAATAAGGCGCCACGGGCTTTTCAGGCGTAGGACCGGTAGCTCCCATGTAGATGAGGTAATATTTATTATTGTGCTTGTAGATGGCAGGATTATGCGTGCAAATGCCATCCCAGTAACGCGGTCCTCTCGCCGGGAGTAATACCTTCAGATGACGATAAGGCCCCGCAGGGTCCTCCGAAACCGCCAGTGCCAGCTCCGAATGGGTGATCCAGGCCTCATGCCCTTTCGACTTCGGCCACCGGCTGTAAACCATGTAATATCGATGATCATCGCCGGCTACCACGGAACCACACCAAATGTTATAGGCCGGGTCCAGCAGCTGGTGATCCGTTGCGAGCGGCTGCATCCTGCGCGACCAGTCCTCACGCTCTATGACCGACGGAATACCCACATCCACTTTCCGCACCTCACTCCAGACGCTCCAATTGGCATTGTAGCCCGTCCTCCGTCGCACCTGTACAGCATACCTAACGCCGTTTTTAAGTCCGGGTACCGAGATCATCCCATAATTGGTGGACATGATCGACCGACCACTTTCAACCGGTGAGTACTCAGGCGCAAAGCGCACTTCATACTGCATGTCCTGCGGATGATATGAAGGAGCGATGAAGAGCCGCCCATCCGCTCCTTCCGTATGCCATACGATCGGAGGAAGCCCCGAGAATCCGGCTTTTGAAACAAATTGGAAGGTGTCTGATGCGATGCCTGTCCCCCGGGGATTCATCCCCGTCAGCCAGATCTTATATTTATTTCCAACGGGAAGATTGTCGAGCTCCGCATAATGATCAGTCGTCGGAGCCAAACGGGTCACCGCTCCGTTGACTTCATAGTTCATCACATAGCCATCGGCATCGTCCCGCCGGTCGAACACCAGCCGGAACCCGTGATCCGCCGCAATCATCCGGACGTTTGCCGGCCGGGCAGGCGCTTGCAGATGGATCGTGGTGTCCAACACCTGGTAGCCCGTCGGAGAAATCAATGCGAAACGATACCACTGAACATCCGATGTCAACCCGGCCACATTAACCCGAACCGTTGCAGCCCCCGGTACGATCCGCGGCAGCGGGAACTCCCGCACGGGATAGACCGAACGTTCGTCCTTGCGGCATTCGACACGTATGCGGTATCCCTCGAGCGTGAAAGACGGGATGTCCTGAATACCGCGCGGTCGAACATCGATGATTGCACTGTCTCGGATGTAAGACACGTCCAGTCCGCTTACCGGAGCATAGAACTGCTGCAACTGACGATAGGAACGCTTCTTGTTTCGATAGACATCCACAATGCCCCACATCCGATTCTGATGCACGGGCGTGGTCGTAGCCGGATCCGGTGTCTGGTAGTTACTGCGATAATCATTGAAGGTCCACAAAGAATATCCAAACACATGCTCCCGCGTCTTCAATCCATCGACCATCATACTGCGCATGACCGATCGATCAGGCGTTTCATTTCGCATGTTCACCCCGGCATTCCCATATTCGGACATGAACAACGGCTTCCCGGGATATCGAAGGGCCAGGGCATCGACAGACTTCTCGTAGCCCCCGTATTTATTGATCATGATCACATCGCAAAATTGCGCAGGGTCATTGTCCTGTCCATCTGCGGTATGCGACACATAGGTCACCAGCCTGACGCTGTCCAGTTCCTTTTTGATGAACCGTATCATCCCGGATGTGTACGCATTCACTTCCGGATGATCTCTGAGTATGCCGTTCTCATTGCCAATGCTCCATCCCATGATGGATGGATGATTGTATTGTTGCTGGATGAACTTCGTTGCATACGTGCGGCCCTGTGGCGTCCGGACGTTCATGTAGGGCGACCAGATATTGTATTCTGCCAGTACCAGCATCCCCTTTTCGTCGAGGTAGTCCATCACATCCTCCGGCAGCGGCCTATGCGAAAGCCGCGCCATATTGGCTCCGGCCTGCTTCATCAGATCGATATCTTCCCGAAAGCGGTGTGCAGGCAGGGTGCTGCCGGTAACCCGGTCATCCGCCACCCAGTTATATCCTGCCAGACGAACAGGCTCGCCATTGAGCAGAAATCGATGACCTGAAAACTCAATACGCCTGATACCAAACCGGTTCTCCAATGCATACATGGTCTTGTTACCTGTGCGCAGAGAGATCCTGCTGGTATATAACTCCGGATGATCGAAATGCCAGAGACGCACCTGCGCGCTGTCGAGTGCTGTTTCCATCCGCATCAGTGTGTCCGTTCCGCCATGCACACGTATTTCCCTGGAGATCCTCGCCACGCTTCGGTTCCGGTACATGATGTCCTGCTCCACCACCATCGTGGCCGCCGTAGACAAGGTGTTGCGGATGACAACGGAGGTTCGTATGACAGCCGTATTCCGGGCCAGATTTACTTCAGGGGTGACTGCCTGCCGCAAGAAATGGACCGGCTCGCGATAAGCGAGATAAACCGGTCGCCGAATACCGCCCCAACCCCAATAAGCACCATAGGTGAGAGAATTGTCCACTTCCACCGCCAACTGGTTGGGTTGCCCTTTACGGACAAACGCGGTGATATCGAATTCCTCTGTGAAATTACCGCAGTCGATATCCGCGATCAGTTTCCCATTGAGGAACACCCGATAGGCATTGCCTGTTTCTCCAAATGATAATATGATCCGTCTGCCAGGCAGATCCCTGACCGGAAAACGACTGCGATACCAGGCTTTTCCCTTGTAGTTCGCATATTCGTTGGAGAGATCCCAATTGCCCGGAACCGGCATGGAATCCCAACCGACCGAAGAAAATGAATATGAATGCCAGCCGGATGACTCACCCTGCTGGTATGGATCTATACGGAACTGCCAGACACCCGGCAGCGACTGACGTATCTCTCCGGACAGCGGTGTACCGGCTCTGGACTGATGGATGTTGAACAGCAAACAACCAAGCATCATCAGCCATGTGAACAACGCTTTACGCATCTGGTGTCATATTTATTTTACGTTCAACAAAGCCTCCTTCCTGAAACCCCAGTAACCATAGGACGATCGCCAGACTCCACGCTTGCCTGGCGTGAATGAAGCCATGAAAACACCCGTATCCGGACCTGTTTCAACGACCGTGATCCTGGAAACCTTACCATCCGGGGCCTTGAGCTCCACCCATCCGCTGTCGATTTTTGAAGGATCCACACCAAGTGGCGCGCGCAGACTTATATTTATTTTACTTCGCCTGGTCGTTCCCGTTATGATGTTTCCATCGCTTCCTGCAAACCTGATATCCGTGGCATGAAGGCTCGAGAACGTGAGTGTTGCCAGCCATCCGCGGTTGGAAATGGCCCATCCTTCGGTGGCATAGGCATCCAGACCGATCTTATCGGATACGACAGAATCTGAACCACCGCTCACACGATCTTTGATCCGCGGAAAATCAGCATCCATGGGCGTTCCATCCAGCGTTCCCCTGACCTTCCCCAGTAAGCCGTAACCGTTGGGATGTGCCTTCGGCCATCCTATTTCAATATCAGGCCAGTAGCCGCCGATATCGAGCCGCTCCTGGCTCTTGTTGCTGAAATGTGCACCCACAGGATTCAATCCGAAGGTGAAATCGATCTGCGACCATGCGACAGAACGAGCATCATTTCTACCCAACACATAACCGGCGGCAAACAGGCTGCCACCCAATGCCGGTGGGCCTCCCAGCTCTTTGGTTTTGGGATGCGCCCACTCCACATCACTGTGTGTGCGATACTGCCAGGGATTCTGTGAACGGGAGAGAATATGATCCATCCAGGCACTCAGTTTTTGCCGACTGCCCTCCGGAGCTTTATCCGGGAAAGTCATCAGGAAGAATGCAAGTGCCTGCGGCGTGATATGCTCCGCATTGCGGATCCACCACATGTGGCGGATATTGTTGAAATCCCAGTTCTTTACAATATCCGCAGCACCCGCCTGTGCATAGCGGAGGAATTTTTCAGGCTGTCCGTTGGGCTCTCCCAGCTCTGTCATATACATGAACAGATTGCTGAATACCGACTGCCCGTAGGCATTGCCCATCTCATTGAACTCCTGGTATCCGGCATCCACCCACTTGTTGCTGTAGGTCCAGTACCTCACCACCTTGTGTCGCTCATATGCTTCCCATTTTTCGAGACATACTTTCCGATAGGCCTGATAGCGCTCCTCGGGGAGCCAGGGCTTCAGGAAGGTCTGATAGGCCGCACATACGGCCGCCAGCTGATCCAGGGTGTTCCAGTAATCGTAATTCATCTTCGGCGTGCCTTCATAACCCAGCCATCCATGCCGGTTACCCACCGGACCGTTGAAAGTGTGATGATGATAGGCGAATTCCGCATGCCACAGGATCAGCGCGATCAGGTCCGGCATCTTCCCGCCGCCCATCTCTCCTTTCCATCGATCGAACAAAGCCGGATTGCTGGCATAGAACATCGTTTCAAACACCGTCTCCAGCGTGTACGCTCCACAATCCCTGGAAGGGCCGCCGCCGTAGACCTTTGCCTCATTGGAATGCACAGGGTCCGTGGAACCACGCACATCCATGAAGAAATCATAGGCCAGTTTCGATGAAATGGTTTCCATATGAAAGGGCCGAATGCCAAAGGGGACAGAGGTTTGGAATCCATCCACCTCGGCCACAAAAGGACCTGCTTCCATCGGATTGAAAGCAGAAAAATCTCCGGCCGAAGCTTGTACATTTCCGGTATACACTACCCGGCCTGTCGCAGCAGCCCGAATACGAAAGGCAGCGCCATCCTTGGCACCCCAAACGACCAATCGTTTGGATTCATTCAGATTGTAACCAGCCTGGTTGACCAAAACACGCTTCAACGCAACAGCAGGCCGCTGCGCGGAGGCTGTCTGCAGTATCATCAACATCAGGATGGCCGTTATATTCATTTTCAACGTTCGACGCCAGATCCATGCCGCCGTCAACATAATGACCGAACCGGTAACCATTACGACCAGGCCAGACTTTTCCGACAACAAACCCAAGATCGCAATGCCCAATCCGACCGTCGCCATGGATATGGCGATCACCCGGACACCAAACCTGTTCTGCCGATTTGCATCCGCATCCTGAGAAGGAACCGCTGTAAATGAAGCTGTTGAACCTGCGGCCAAGAACACGTTTTCGGTTACGCGTTTCCGGTAGTACACTTCAAAAAACGCCAACATCAACAAGGGCGTGCACTGACCCACCACGGTCTCCACGGTGCGGGACAGACTGATGGAATAAAACATGGGAAGCAGGAATTTTAAACTCAGATTTAAAACGAGTGTGACCACGGTGACCGTCACTACGGAACGCGCAGTTTGACGGCGCGAAAACAAACTCCAGATGATGGGTGCGAAAAGTGCCCCTCCTGCAATGGAGGCCACACTGAGTACAAAATCCACGATGCCACCCAACTTCGGAATCCACAGCGCCAGTGCAACAGTCGCTGCACCAAACAACAACGTGAATAACCGCGCCATCATGATCAGTTCCCGGTCACCGGCCTTGCGGCGCAAAGCATTGCGATACAGATCAGTGGCGAAGACGGTGGCCGCGAGGTTGATGGTCGTGTTCGCCTTGCTCGATGTGGCGGAAATCATACCGGCCAGCACCAGGCCGATGAGTCCGGGCGGTAGCACTTGTTTGCAAAGCATCATGTAAGCACCCTCGACTCCCAGTCCGTTCAGATCCGGATTCAAGACCCGATAGATCATCGGTGGAATCATCCAGATAAATGGGCTGATGAAATACAGGATGGTGAACAACCAGGCAACCTTCGAAGATTCATTTTCATGACGAACGCTCGTGTATCGTTGCACATAACTCCAGTTGCCCCCGATATAGACCGTCTGATATAAAATGAATGCCATCATGAAAGGCAGGGTGTACTCCTCATTGAATAAATCAAAAAAACCAACCGGCGTTTTTTCAATCAGGTTGGCCGGACCACCGATGGCCTGAAATGCAATGGGGATCACAATGATCACGGAAGCGGTGAGCACCACGAACTGCACCACATCCGTCACCAGCACGGCCCAAAGGCCGCCTGCTGCGGTATACAGAACGATGATCAATCCGATGATGATGATGCAGGTCTCCAGCGAAAATGGCGTAGCCACATGCACCATGCGCCCCACCGGATATAACACGGAAGCGGTGGAGAACAAACTCAACAGCAGCACGAGATAAGTATAAAACTGCTGCGT
>JBEEMB010000010.1:0-3337 GCA_041167815.1 Bacteroidota bacterium
TCCGACATTGTAAAATAGGGGGATACCCACAACGAACCCCGTGAGCATCAGTGCCCAATGGATATGACGTTCACCAAAACGGCGGATCAGGACCTGGGAAATGCGTTGTGCAGCGCCTGAAACTGCGACCATCTTACCAATCATCGCACCCAGTACAATGACTGCTACCAGTGATCCCAACGTATCCCCCAGTCCTTTCTGTACGGATTTGGTAACTGTTTCGGGCGGGATGCCCAGTGCGATGCCGGTAGCCAATGCTACCAACAGAAAGGCCAGAAAAGCATTGAGTCTCCCCCAGGTGATCAATAGCACGAGCACCAGAATGCAAAGGATGGTTATGGTCAGGGTCATATGTAGATTTTAATCAGCCGCCGGTTGCATACGGCCCTGCCAGGACCTTTCCGTCACCTCATAAACAAGATACAGAATATCCAGACAAACGGCACGGCCAACAAAAGTGAATCGAATCGATCCAGAAAACCGCCGTGCCCAGGCATGAAACGTCCGGAATCTTTAACACCGGCCATCCGCTTGAGCTTACTTTCCAACAAATCTCCAAATGTGCCGGCTACCGCACTGATGCTTGACACAGCAAGCAGCAACATCATATCTCCATTGAGCAGCAAGCTTCCAACCAAGGTTACCAGTAAAGTACTCAGGATCACACCGCCGATCGTGCCCTCCCAGGTTTTCTTGGGAGATATGGGCGACAACGGCGTTTTACCGATGAATGAACCCACGATGTAGGCCATGGTATCATTGATCCAGATCGATGCAATGATCACTAACGGCAACGTATAACCGAAAATATGTCCGAGTCCGGATGCCAGTGTGCCAGTCGGCGCTGATGCACCCCATGCGTCGCCACTCCGCAGGTGCATCAACATCGACATACTGGCGGAAATATAAATCAAACCGGCCATCGACCGCTTCAGGGTATTGGGGGAAGGGATCTTACCCTGAAGCATTTTACCGATGATCACCGGCAAGGTCCAGATACCCAGGGTGAACAACAACTGCAAAGGCTCATTTATCTTAAAGCCCGGCAGATCCAGCAGTTGTCCGGATGAAGCGATCATACCGATCCAGCCAGCCACACTGAACCAAGTGAAATGATCATCGCCTACCTTGGCATACTCCGGATCTATCAGCGACATCAGCTTTCGGTATTCATGCCAGCATCCAAAGTGCACGATGGAGAAGAGCACGAAAAAAGACCACCCGTCCCATAACAATCCGGTCAGCATGACGGCGGCAAAGATCACGGCAGTCAATGCCCTTGTCCTGAAAACCTCTTTATTGAATGCCATTGTAGCCTATTTTTCGGTGTTCCCATCCATCGCAACACTGATAAATGCTGCGGCGCTGTCAGCCTGTTCACAGGGGACATGAAGTTCAATTTCTCCGAGAAAAATATATGACGAGTCCTGACGGTTTACCAATGTGCAAGCAATCCCTTCAGCCTCCAGCATGCCATGGATGATTTCTGCCTGTACCCGGTCGGGCGTTGCATACACTTTACACCATGCTGTATTCATGCCAGCCATTTTTCCTCCCATGCTTTATCCTCGGGATCCATGCGTGCTGAACGGGTGCGACCAGCGATGTCCTTGTATTTAATAAAACCAAAAACGACGATGGCGATGGCAGGAATGCTCATCCAGACTGGAGCATCCGCCTCCATCGCCTGTTCCGGAGGCAACCCGCGCATGGTGTAAATAAATATGATCGTCACCACCACGGCGTTGTTGAGAAAATGAGCGGCTATGGAAGTCCACAAACTGCCGCTGTACTGATACAGCAAGCCGAGTGTGACACCCAATGCAAAGCGCGGGATGAAACCAAAGTAGGAGAAATGAATAGCACTGAAAACCAAGGATGTGATGATGACCGGAGACCAGTTACGGCCTGTCATACCATGAAGAATGCGCTGCAAACCACCCCGAAAAAATGTCTCTTCAAAGATAGCCGGGGCCAGGGCCATCACCAGCAGCGAGAAAATATAATCACCCCACCCACTCATACGTGTCATCGCCTTTGCCTGACGTTGATATGCATCCTCCATGCTTCTGAAAACCGATTCCAGGCTGGCTGGAACGGGTATCATTTCATTGAGGTCAGACAGAAGTCCAACGACAGGTATGCACAAAGCCATCAACACGACAGCCATGAGCATCACGCGCCCATCTGCCAAGCGGTTGTATCCCAGCCAGGGCAGTGGACGCCGATCCAGGATCCTGGCCGTGGCCAACGCCGGCACAAAGAAGATAAAAAAGGTACTGACCATCTGAAGGATCCGGATGGAATTGACATAGGTCGGGTCCGTTAACCCCTGAGACAGACTGGATGCCGGTTGCCCCGTGAGGATAGGCCACAGTGCGACGGCAACGCCTCCGCCCAATACGAATCCTGTCAGCAACAAGCCCATGAGGATGAGAAATGCGGCTGGAAAAGTGACGCCTCCACGTGGATCGGGTGCCTGCATCATGTTCGGATGGTTTGTGCTAAAATTAAGACGACGCATCAACGTCGCCAACTTTGTATTTTTGCATCCTTCCCATGCCTAAGATTGGTAACATAACCCTGCCAGACTTTCCACTCCTCCTCGCTCCGATGGAAGATGTGAGTGATCCCCCTTTCCGTGCGGTATGCAAAACGCACGGCGCAGACCTGATGTTTTCCGAATTCATCAGTTCGGAAGGACTTATTCGGGATGCGATCAAAAGCCGTCAGAAACTCGACATCTTCGAAGAGGAAAGGCCCGTCGGCATCCAGATCTTCGGAGGGGATGAGGAAGCCATGGCCCTGAGTGCCCGCATCGTTGAAACCGTCAATCCGGATTTACTGGACATCAATTTCGGATGCCCGGTCAAGAAGGTCGTGAGCAAAGGAGCCGGCGCCGCCGTGCTGAAAGACATCGATCTCATGGTACGGCTCACCCGCGCGGTGGTACGTTCCACCTCGCTGCCTGTGACCGTCAAAACACGACTGGGATGGGACCATGAGAACATCAACATCATCGAAGTGGCCGAACGCATGCAGGATGTGGGTGTGCAGGCCATTTCCATCCATGGCCGGACACGCAGTCAGCTTTACAAGGGAGAGGCTGACTGGAGCTGGATTGCGCGCGTGAAGGAAAATCCAAGATTAAACATACCCGTTTTCGGAAATGGAGACATCGACTCCCCGGAAAAAGCAATGCTATATCGCAATCGTTATGGCGTAGACGGAATCATGATCGGTCGCGCTGCGATCGGATATCCATGGATATTCCGTGAGATCAAGGCCTACATGCAGGATGGAACCCTGCTCCCGCCGGCAACCATTGATGAACGCA
>JBEEMB010000061.1:0-6712 GCA_041167815.1 Bacteroidota bacterium
ATTTCATGACGGAAGAAGCAATGGTACAGGGATGTATGCGCAAAGATCCCGTTTGCCAGCAGGAGCTCTACCGGCGCTTCAGCCCCGCCATGCTGTCTGTATGCTATCGTTACGCGAAACACCGTGAGGATGCAGAGGATATGTTGCAGGAGGGCTTCATCAAGGTCTTTACGCAGATCGGGCAGTTCCAACAACGAGGAGCGCTGGAAGGCTGGATCCGAAAGATCATGGTGCACACCTGCATCAACATCCTGAAGAAGAACAGGAAGTTTGCGGACAGTGTGGATCTAATCCATGCCAGTACCCTGCCAATCAGGGAGGACCACATTCCTTCCATCATGCAGGCAAAACAGGTTGTGGAGTGCATCCGTATGTTGCCGTTGGGTTACAGGACCGTGTTGAACCTGTTTGCCATCGAAGGATATTCTCACCGTGAAATCGGCCAAATGCTGGAGATCGAGGAAAGTACAAGCCGGTCGCAGTATACCAGGGCGAAATCAATGTTGGAGCAGATCCTGATCAAAAGACAACTGCTACCCGTCAAACAATCGGCAAATGGAATGGCCAGGCCTTGACGGGCAGACAAAAACTAAGTAATTTTTTCGCATTTCTGGCATAAAATGGAGCGAGAAAACATAGAGGATAGTTTCGAGGATTTTCTGAGGGGTAGAACTGATCAATTCAGGATGTACCCGTCGGAGTCCGTTTGGACGGAACTTTCCGCCAGGATTCAAAAGCCACAAAGGTGGCCCTTGATTCTTGGAGGTGTGTTACTGTTTGGACTGGGTATTGGAGCAGGCATCATCTTGGAACGGCTGTCAGCTCCTCAAACAGACAACAATACACTCACTATTTCCTCAGACAAACCGGAGCGCCTCCAACCTGCTGCTTCATACCCTTCAGACCATTCTGTTGTTTTAGCAGACCCGATTCTCGAACAAACCCGGATGGTTGAAAACTTCTTGCTGAGCGGAAAGTTCCGAAATGCGGTAATCCAGCGGGCAGCAAACCAACCGGTCACGAACAGTAATCCTGCATGGGCAGTGGCTGATCCTTTTGTTCGTACAAGCTTAGTTGTTCCGGATGGCGTAGGTGGATCGATCGATAACATGGATGAGGCCATGTCAATGGTGAATGTTGGAAGACCCAGACCCCTTGCGCTTGCAAGGAAATCTTCCAGTCAAAGTAAGGCGGATAAAGAGAAGGCAATGAGACCTTCTGCCAAAACATCCGTTACCGCCAATGTTCTGAACACGATTGGCCGAATAGGCAGAAGAACCGGACTACAGTTATACGTTGCGCCTTCGTTCAGCTACCGTCGCCTGGTTGGTCAGGCCAGCAAGACCTCATATCCATATAGCGGATTCCCTTACAGCGCCAACTATGGATTTCCGACGAATGTAAATGATGCGGTGGTACACAAACCTGGTATTGGACTTGAAATTGGTTCTGCCCTTACCCATAACATCAGCAGAAAACTCAGACTGAAAGCAGGACTACAGTTCAATTTCAACAACTATGATATCGAGGCATATACTTACATGCCTGAGCTGGCGCCGATGAGTGCTGCACGTACTGCTGGTCTTGGCAGCTCTATCAATGCCCTCTCCTATTACAGGAATTCCAGCGGATTCGACAGGACCTGGCTGCGCAATTCCCATCTGATGGTCTCCATACCGGTTGGTTTCGAGGCAAGTCTGTTTGGAAACCGCCGCGTTCGCTTCAACGTTGCCTCTACGATCCAACCGACATATGTATTGAACAACAAGTCATACATGATTTCCACGAATCTCAAGAACTATGCTCAGGAACCGGCACTTTACCGGAACTGGAACCTCAATGCAGGTGCCGAGGCTTATCTGAGCGTAGATGCCGGAACTTACCGGTGGGTGGTGGGACCGCAAATCCGTTATCAACTTTTGTCCAGCTACAAGGAGGATTATCCCATCCGGGAACATCTGGTGGACTATGGATTTAAGATCGGTATTCAAAAAACGCTCAAGTAGGAGTCGTACTTCAGGATTTCCCGGTTGTTGAAACGTTTGGCCTGACGAATCATGCGTAATTTCGATGCATGAATCCCAGCATATTCCTTTCATTTATACTGTCGGTCTTCATGATTTTCTCCTCTTGCAAGGAAGATGATCGTAAAACGGGCATGATCGATGAAAAGCTATTCTACCCGGCTTTTACATTCATCAATCAGGAACTCAGGTCTATTGATTCGGCAGATCTTGCCCTCTTCAGGTATGAAACGATAGAAGGACGCGAAGACACATCCATTATGGAGAAGACTGCATTTCGACAATACGTTGAAGCTGTCTTTACTCCGGAGATGTTGTTGGAGCCTTCCAGGTATGCATTTCAACGCCGGATTTTCCTCGATGAAACCATTGGAAAAGTAACGATCAGTATTGATGCAGTCGATCCCGGAGCGTCCGTAAAACGGATGGACATGTTATTGGATCCCGAGACAGATGCCATTAACAGTATTTATATGGAGATGACCAGCACGGAAGGACAAAAAACCGTGTTTAGAAAGTTGACATGGACGGCAGGTATGCAGTGGTCTGAAGGTATAGAGGAACAAAATGGTGGCGACACGATCTTATCCCGGCTTCGCATTGTCTGGGGTTCACCTCAGTAATGGGATTGAAGCCATTTTTACGGCAAATGAAAACAGAAGAATTTCAGGTAATTCAATCGTCGATTCCGCAGGAACCCGGAATCTATAAATATTACGACCGGGATGGTACGCTTATTTATGTAGGAAAGGCCAAGAATCTCCGAAAGCGGGTCAGTTCATATTTTACGGGACAAAAAACAAGCCGCAAAACGGCCGAGTTGGTACGCCGCATCCACCGCATCGAATTCACCATCGCTTCATCTGAGCAGGATGCCTTGTTGCTGGAGAACAACCTGATCAAAGAGTTCCAACCACGATTCAACATCGATCTCAAGGATGACAAAACATATCCATACATCGTCATTCGAAACGAAGCATTCCCCCGTGTTTTCCTTACACGCAGAATGATCAGAGATGGGTCTGAATACCTTGGGCCGTTCACATCTTCAGGAAAGGTTCGCGAAATGCTGTCATTCATCAGACAGCATATTCAGATTCGGAACTGTACCTTGAATCTTTCGGAGAAACAGATCGCCAAAAATAAATATAAAGTTTGCCTTGAATATCATCTGGGCAACTGCAAAGGACCTTGTGTAGGTTTGCAGACAGAAGCCGACTATCAGGAAGGTCTCCAGCAGCTCCGGGCCATTTTAAAGGGTAATCTGTCACCCATACTGCAGCACTACAAGGCGGAGATGAAAAAACAGGTGGATGCCCTGGCATTTGAAAAAGCCGAAATGCTCCGTCGTAAGATTGATCATCTCAAGAATTACTATACGGCTGGCTCCGCCGTAGTGAATCCGAAGCTGGGAGATCTTGATGTCTTTAGTATTGCAGACGGCGATGATATTGCATTCGTCAATTTTCTCATGGTGCGAGGTGGTACGATTATCGATACCCATTCGATAGAGATCAGAAAGAAAATGGATGAACCAGATCCCGAAGTGCTCTCTATTGCCGTCAGGCATCTACGAGAAACCTTCATGAGCCATGCCCCGGAAATCGTGCTTCCCTTCCCGGTTGAATTTACCGGAGAAGGGGTCCTTCAGACTGTTCCGAAGGCGGGTGATAAATGGAAGTTGCTGGAGATGTCCAAGCGGAACGTGGAGCATTTCCAACGCGAGTGGAGAAGAAAACGCACACTTCAACTTGACGCCATGTCAGATGCAGCGGAAAACCTGTTGCAGCGCATGCAGGCAGACCTTTCATTGCCGGCAATGCCGGAGCATATCGAATGTTTCGATAATTCAAATTTCCAGGGCAGCTATCCTGTCTCTGCCATGGTTTGTTTCAAAGGGGGCAAGCCCAGTAAGTCAGATTATCGGCATTACCATGTTAAAACCGTGAGTGGTATCAATGATTTTGCCACCATGGAGGAAGTCGTGTACCGGCGCTATTCAAAACTCAAAGATGAGCAGCTGCCCCTACCGCAGTTGGTGATCATAGATGGTGGCAAGGGGCAACTGGGTGCTGCCATGGAAAGTATCAGGAAACTCGATCTGGTGGGCAAAATGACGGTGGTTGGACTTGCCAAACAGGAGGAAGAGTTGTTCTTCCCAGGCGATTCCGAATCTTTGAAATTACCCTGGGACAGTCCAAGTCTGCTTCTTATCCGACGCATAAGGGATGAGGTACACCGGTTCGGCATCACATTTCACCGGCAACTACGAAGCAAGGGCACATTTAAAAATCAATTTGAAGATATCAGCGGTATTGGTAAGCAAACAGCGGAAACATTGCTGAAAACTTTCAAGTCTGTCAAGCGGGTTTCCAATGCGTCCTTGGAAACACTTGAGGATGTTGTTGGGAAGGGTAAGGCAAAGATAATTTTCGAACACTTTCAAAAAGACAAACTGACATCAAACGACTGATGGTTTCATCACCATCATAAAACATAAAACCCGGTCGATGACCGGGTTTTATGTTTTATGATGGTGCTTATATCAATAAGACCAAAGATTCTGCTCGTAATTGAAGATTTTTTCCTTCATAGCTTCACCTTCCAGCAAACGCAGGATGGGATCGTTGATATACTGTCGGATGTACTGGTCGTAAGAATTTTCGATGGTTGACTTCACAATGGAACTGGAGAAGAAACGGCTTTCAAAAAGCTCCTCCCAGCTCATCCGAGCTCCGAAGTTCTTACCGTTGTACACTTCATGGCTGGAGAGGGTTGGTCTCAGATCCGGATAATACACCCAGAATACAGGACTTTCTCCCAGCACGACATTGGTATTTGCGTCCACAGTTGCTTTGACCGGTGCTATGCCAAGGATCCTGACATACATGCGTGAGGACTCCTTGTCGAAAATCCACTCTTCCTTGATCATGTATTTCACGATATCATCAGGGTTGAATTCGGGGCACATGAATGTGTCCTTCATAATCCCTTTGGAGCCATCCGGGTCTTTCGCCCAATCAGGTATCTGGTCTGTTTTGCATTTGCCTACCAGCTTTTCACCGATCTCCTTGAGCGTCATTGGCGTAGTCAGACGGTCATCTTCACCACCGATACCGGCACTGAATGCGGTGACATCACCCTTTTTAATGGCTGTCAGGAGGATGTTGATGAACCGTTGGTTGCCGTTATCTTCATCCGCTTTGTAGCGGAAAGACTGGTTCATTTTCTCGCGAACATCCAGTTCCCGCCATACGAATTGGCGGTACACAGCGTCATCCTCGCGGATATGTTCATAAGCAAGCGGGGTACGGTCGCGCAGGGGGTTGCGGTCGATTGAGCTTTCAGACCTGCGGGTACGCTTCACCGTATCGATTTTGAGCGGATCACGCGGGGGCTCAGCTACTACGACCGGGATGGTATCCACCGGTTTGGCGGCGAGATTGGCGGTTGAAGCCTTGGTGTTCGTCTTTTGGGCCGTCGGCTTCTTAGCCGTGGTTGTCGGTTTGCGTGTAGCTGTAGTCTTGTTCCGCGTCTGGGCGTCCAGCGTGGTTGCTACTGCAGTGAACGACAACAGCAGCAGCATGTATCGTGCGGTCAGGGTTTTCATGATCATGGGTTTTTGATGGTCCTGTCCAGACTATTTGAGGCTGTATGAAAGACTTCCCGGAAGTGTACGCAGCTTGCCATCCGGTCCTTTAACCTGGATGTCGGTGATCACCACCAATGCACCGGGTTTCAACTTGGAAACAAGGGCGGCCGCGTTACCAGACCAGCGTGGTCCTTCGTTATTGATTGGAGAGTAGAATGGAATATCCGGGCTTTGAGCGCCGATGGTATATCCGATGACCTGGAACGGTGCATCAAATTCCGAATCCTCGAGCTTAGCGATCACACCACCCATGTTCTTGAATGACTGAGCGGGAACTGCACCTACTTTCAGGTTACCTACGTAGGCAGCCGGGTTTGGCAACTGTTTTACCCTGAAGACCACTTTTCCGGCAGATTTACCTTCTACCATAACGTTTACGGTCTGCTCTCCGTTAGATCCGTTGGTGGGCTTCGCAATGTACTTGTTACCGCTTTCTTTGGTGATGGAACCTCCACTGAAAGTGGCAGATACTTTTTCAGCACCCGCGCCAGCGGTGATGGTCAACGGATTATCCACCCCGATGTACAGTACATTCATCTTGTCCGCGGATACTGCGACACCGGAGGGAGCGCCGACGGTGTACTCAATGGCCTCGGATACGGATTTGGTTTCTCCTGTGTTGGGATCGATGTAGTTGACGGTTACGTTCACCTTACGGGTGCCGGTGCCACCTACATTGAATTTGGAAACGGCTACACCGTTATCATCTACGGTGATGCTCCGACCATCGATAGAAACGGATGGCTTGACAGATGAGTTGAATGCTCCGAGACCTGCTGAAACTACGAGTTCTTCACCGGGCATCAGGTAAGTGGAACTGGTTCCGATCAACGGCTTGAATTTGTCAAGGACCAGTTTAACGGATCCTACGCGGTTGATGCAGTATGTCGCCACCTGATTCTCTGTATTCTTCACATCGTTTTGGAACTTGCTGAGCATGGTCAGCGCAGCCACGGTTGGAGACATGTGGAAATGGGCATTTGTCCAATCCTTTATTTTGTCACCTGTGGATTTGTTGCCTGATGCGGATTTCGGA
>JBEEMB010000267.1:0-4005 GCA_041167815.1 Bacteroidota bacterium
GAAGCTCGACAATGACATCACTTTCACCCTTGATTTCAGCATTCGGGATGATGTGAATTCGAACAGTCGACTGGATCAATCGAATGCATTTGCCACAGGTGGACAAAAGGTGATGTCCATACGTCCCACGATCGATTATGTGCTCAGTAACCGGATCAACATCCAGTTGTATTTCGATCAGCGGCGGGTGAATCCTTACATCTCCAGTTCTGCGCCGCTCGTCAACACCCGCGCGGGAGTGCAAGTGAGAGTGAGCCTGGCTCAGCAGTGATGAGGCACGGATATCGAATTAAACCTTTCAAGAAGGCTTCGCTATCCTCACTTTCGATGCAGGTAGAAAGAGTTTGCCTGGGCTGTGCATGTAACCACGAGGTCGTTTATGCAGACATGCGCTGGCAAGCCTGCGCAATAAAAGACGATGTCTGCGATGTTTTCAGCCACCAGTGGTTCATATCCTGCATATACGGAAGCTGCAATAGCATCGTTTCCCTTGAAGCGGACTTTTGAGAATTCAGTGTCTGCCGCGCCGGGATGGATGGCCGTCACCCTGATTCCTTTTGACAGCAAGTCGATGCGCATGGACTTGCTGATGGCATCTACTGCGTGTTTGGTGGCACAATAGCCATTGCCTTTTTCGTAGACTTCTTTGCCGGCAATTGAACCCATGTTAAAGATATGTGCACCATTTGCATTCAGCAGGGGTAATGCGGCTTTGGTGACGTACATCAATCCTTTGAGATTGGTATCGATCATCGTTTCCCAGTCGTCGAGACTGGCGTCTTCAAACATGTCGCGGCCCAGGGCGAGGCCTGCGTTGTTGATCAGTATGTCAATGGGACGCCAAGCATCGGGGATGCCGGAGATGTTTTCAAATACGCTGGTTTTATCCATCACATCAAAGGTGAGTGGAAGAATATCTACTCCATAGGAAGATGACAGGCTCTTTGCGAGCGATTGAAGTCGGTCTTGTCTTCTGCCGGTGATGATGATGTTATCGCCGGAGGCAGCGAATTTTTCTGCTATGGCCTTTCCGAATCCGGAGGTGGCGCCGGTGACGAGTATTTTTCTTTTCATAACAGGGGGCGTTTAGACACAGGTAACCATCATTATTTTCTGAGGATTCAGGTTTCCCGGATCGATCATCTGATAAGGGTTACGGTTCCTTTTTTATAGATAATTCTTCCGAGGTAATCTTTCCCTCGTACCTGCCAAACAAAGGTATCACTCCCTTGTTCTGTTCGCTTCAATTTCCCATCCCATCCCTTCCCGAACTTATCGGTAGCGAAAACTTCTTCTCCCCATCTGTTATAAATCCGAAAGAAATCAAGTGTTTCGACGCCCACAGGTATCGGAGTGAGGAGGTCATTTAATCCGTCATTATTGGGAGTAAAGGCGGTGGGTACGAAAATGTCAGGTTCCGTCTTGAACACTCTTACATCGAGCGTATCATATGCGTAACATAATTCTGGAGTGGTAACTTTCAGGATGAAGCGTGTGTCTTCATTCAGTTCCGCAATCGGGTTATTGATATTTGGGTTATTCAGCACATCTGAAGGTGTCCATCGATAATAAAATCCCCCGCTGGCGTTGAGACTGAGAGGTTGACCTACGACTACCATCGTATCCCTCCCGGCGAAGGCAGGTACTTGGGGCAATACGTTTACCCTCACGGTATCGAAGGATGCCTTGGGGCAGCCCTTATCGTCACGTACGGCTATTCGGTAAGTCGTGGTACGTTGTGGTTTTGCGGTCGGATTGGCGATCACCGCAGATGAAAGTCCGTTGGCAGGCGTCCAGCGGTATTCTTTCCCACCGGATGCCAATAGGCTGACACTATCTCCGTAACATAAATTTGCAGTTGGTGAAACGCTGATGCTGGGATAAGGCACGGTGGTTATGCGTATGGCATCTGTTGCCGCACAACTTCCAATATTGGCAACCACTTGATAGATGGTGGTCTGATCGGGTTTTGCCACTGGTTTTTTCTGCCCTGGATTATTCAGCGTAGCGGCAGGAGACCATCGGTAGGTAAGTCCGTCACTTTGAGGGATAAGTGTTACGGAGTCGCCCAAACAAATAGTGGTATCCCTGCCTGCATCAAGCGTTACAAATTGTCTTACATCGACAAAGACGGAGTCATTGGCAACACATCCTGGTGCAGTGGTCAGCGTGACATAATACATTGTTGGGACACCAGGATATGCCTTTGGTGATGGACTATCGGGATTGTCCAGCCCTGTTGACGGCGACCATTTGACGCTCCCGATTCCGATCGCTGATAACTGCATAGTATCGGCCACACACATCAGTGTGTCATTGGTTACGATCAGAGAAGGCCGATCGGTCACTTCAATTGTCTTATCAATGGTATCCCTGCAACCCTTACTCGTCGCGACAATCAGTTGTGTCTGAAAACTGCCTGAGTTGGGATAAGTATATGAAGGCGAGGAAAAGTTGGATGTGTCTGGATTGGTGGAAGGATGTCCAAATGACCAACGCCAGTAATTGATGGTGCCAAACTTAGTTTTACTGGTGTCGCGGAAACTGAAAGGGATACCTCTGCAAGTCTGAAGTACTTCGAATCCTGCTTTGAAAGTTGGAAAAACCCGTGCAACAGAGTATGCTGTATCTGTACAATCTTCGTTCCGGTTCGTGATGAGTCGTATCTGATACACACCAGTATCTGGGAATGTTATGGTAGGTCGGGCAAGATTAGATGTGTCATCTGTTCTGCCGGGAATATTGAATTCCCAATGATAGTTGCGAATAAGGGGGCTGTTGTTCAGATTTTGAAAGGTGATCGTGAAATCCTCGCAATTAATGTATTCAATTTGGAGGTCAGCTGCTGCAATGGAACAGGATGCCACTTTGATGTGCAGATCTTTTCGGTGTCTGTTAATGAGTACACCATTACGATACTCCAGAACGGCGACGGTGACTACATAGATTCCTGCGGCGGGCGCAGTCCCACTCATGAGCCCACTGAACTGGTTGAGTCTGACGGCTGAGCCCATGGGTTGATCTGCGGTGAATCCGAAGCTGTAATTCAGGCTGTTGTATGGGGGCGGAGCAGCCATCGGAGGTTGTGGACTTCCGGTTTGTGCAAAGTTATAGGCTTGTTCGTAAACGTAAACGAGCGAGTCTCCATCGGGATCGGTAGCTCCGAAGTCATAGAAAAAAGGGTTGTCCTGACAAATGAGTACCGTATCGGCACCTCTGAAAAGTGGACTGGAGTTTCTGGGTGCAGATGCCAAGAGTGCTGTACCGGGGATGGTGGCTGCATAAGTTGCACCGGCGTTGTTGGAGTTCATCACGTTGGTGATATTCTCTATCCGGCAACAGCGCTGATAAGCGACCGTATATCCGCTGACAGAAAACGGAAGGTCTAATTCAGCGTAATATACCCCAATCTGATAGCATACGTTAGGGGCATTGTCGATGCACGGTCCCGGGCTGGAAAGTTGTACCGTTTCCATTCGAGATACTGGGACCTGTAAGTCACGGAAAACGGCATTGAAACCGGTTTGAAAAATGGTGATGGCTGCTGTTTGATCGAGTTGTGAACCGCTCGATTGGCAATCGCGATAGAGTCTAAGGGTAATTCGATATCGACCGGATCCTGCCTGGGCACCCGATCCCAGGTATTCGTAACTCATCTCTCCTCCTGCAATATGTCTGGCCTCCAACGCCTGCGTCAGTGTCAGGAATACCATTAGAAGGAAAAGGAGTTTTTTTTTCAAGTCAGGATCTATTTAAACATTGCATGAATTCATTCAGTTTAAGCCCCACCTGTTCTGGATCTTCAATCATTCCCATGTGCGCCACTGAATCCATTACATGGACATAGGCATTTCGAGGTAGTTTCGTCTGCGGAATGGTCTCTTCCAAAACTACGGTTTTATCCATTGCTCCCAAGATGAAAAGGACGGGACCTTTGAACTCAGAAAGTATGCTTGTGCGATCCGGTCTGGCCATCATCGCTTTATAGTAAGCTCCCAAAGCATC
>JBEEMB010000354.1:0-5852 GCA_041167815.1 Bacteroidota bacterium
TCTGTGTGATGGTGATGAGGTTGTTCCGATTGAATTGAAACGTCCTGGGCGCCGCAGTGGTCAGGCTGGCAAAACCCATGGTATTCGCATGTACGTAATCCGTCTCGGCAAAAAACTTTGCCGCTGGATGGTCGCCATCTGTAAGAATTTCGTCCGCAATCCCGGCGGATACCAAAACAGGCAACAGCGTGCCGGAAATCAACAGAAAAAACGAGGATAACAAATGGGTAAATGTCCTGCTCATGAACACCTTTTTTAATGAGTCACGAAATTCCAAATACCTGGTGCATCAACGTGTGGAATAGCAGTATCGACTAGTACTCGTTTTCAATTCCAGTACCGATTTGTCCCAAAAAAGGGCTAAACCTCTTAGGTGACCAGCATTATGAGAAAGGCTTCAGAGACCTTATAAAAATTGTGCCCGCCTATAAATATGGTAGATTTGTTATATTTTTTACACAAATACCCCCCCTTTGCGCTAACATTGCAACTGTTCAAACTCCCGCTCACTTGACACTATTGATGCTTGCTGTTGCAAAATGGATTCTGGCGGCAATCATGGTCCTTTTCAACCGCCACCAGAAATCCGGGACCTACTACCTTTTCACAGGCCTGCTCGTACTGTCGCTTTATGATATCAATCACTTTTTGACTTTCGGCCATGGTACGACACAGGCACTCGCCTGGGTATATCATCATATTGCGCCACTCATGGTAGTTGTTGGCCCGCTTTTCCTCATATATGTCAGGTCTACCCTGGAAGATGACGATCGTTTGCGACGATCAGATATCCTTCATCTTATACCCGCTGTGGTTACATTCATTGACCTGACACCATACTTTCAGCTTCCTTTCGAGTCGAAACTGGGGTATGCCGACAGGATTATTTCGGATTTGAATGCCGTCAGAGAGCCTTCACACCACTTGTTTTTAAATCATTTCCTGACGAACCTGATGCGATCCGGTTTGTCACTAACCTACTTCCTGTGGTGCCTGGCCAAACTATGGCAATACCATCGCAACATTCCTCAACATCCTGAGGTCCCTCAACGCCAGCGAATGATCACCCTACGTTGGATGACCCTTCTGATAGGTACACTAGCCATCATATCGCTTAGTTATGTACTGATGGTATTCGAGATGAAGGATAAGTCACTGAATCCGGAGCTTTTCAGCAGTTCTGGTTTTTTTATCGCGATCCTTCTGTTTTATATGATCGCATCCGTTTCACTGTTGTTTTTCCCTGAAATTCTGTATGGATTGCCTCGGGCAGGTTTAATAACCCATAACATACCACCCATCGAGTCAGTGAAATCAGCATACAGAGAATCTACCAAATCAGAAGCTGATATTCCAATCCATACCGCTGAAGATGTTGGGGATAGACAAATTCATGACAGAGATCCATTCAAAAAACTATCAGATGCCATCCTTAATCATCTGATGAATGATAAACCTTACTTGAATCCAGCATTCAGCACTACAGACCTCAGCTTGCATTTCGGGGTACCCAGACACCATGTCGATTATTGCTTCGCTAAAATCATCGGAGAAAAGTTCACCGAAATGCGAAAGCGACTCAGGGTGGAACACGCCAAGATCCTGCTGCCGGAGCACCGGAACATGTCGCTGGAAGGTGTTGGAAAAAACGCCGGATTCGCCTCAAAATCCTCTTTCTTCAGCAGCTTCCGGGAAGTCACGGGCATGACGCCGGCAGAATACATCAAAAGCGTGGATGAGCGCGTTTAGAATGCCATGGTCCGATCCATCAACAAAACCGGATCATTGTTCCATCATTTCATTGCACATAGCCAACCAATAGGTAAGCACATAAAAAACCGCCCATTCTCTCGAATGGGCGGCACTGATATCATCTGGAAATATCGGTCAATCAAGCCTTGTAGACTTCCATCAGGCTTTTCGCCATGGCTACCATCTGCTTCAGGCCTTCTTCAGGAAGGTTACCCTTCTTGAATTCCAGCAGCAGGTCTGCATGCTTGTTTTCCATTTCTGTGAGGAAATGTTCTTCGAACTCCTTCACCTTGCGTACAGGCACACCGCTCAGCAAGCCCTGGGTACCCAGGTAGATGATGGCCACCTGCTTCTCCACGGAGAAAGGCGCATACTGGCCCTGCTTCAGGATCTCCACGTTGCGGGCACCTTTGTCGAGAACCGCCTTGGTGGCAGCATCAAGGTCACCACCGAACTTGGAGAAGGCCTCCATCTCGCGGTAGAGGGCCTGGTCGAGTTTCAGTGTACCGGACACTTTCTTCATCGACTTGATCTGAGCGTTACCACCCACACGGCTCACGGAGATACCTACGTTGATGGCCGGGCGGATACCTGCGTTGAACAGGTTCGACTCAAGGAAGATCTGACCATCGGTGATGGAGATCACGTTCGTCGGGATGTATGCGGACACGTCACCTGCCTGGGTCTCGATGATCGGGAGGGCGGTCAGAGAGCCACCACCCTTCACGAGATGACGGATGGAATCCGGGAGATCGTTCATGTTCTTGGCCACTTCGTCCTTGCTGATCACCTTGGCGGCGCGTTCCAGCAGACGGCTGTGGAGATAGAATACGTCACCGGGGTAAGCCTCACGTCCGGGCGGGCGACGCAGCAGCAGGGACACCTCACGATAGGCAACGGCCTGCTTCGACAGATCATCATAAATGATCAGTGCGGGGCGTCCGGTATCACGGAAGAACTCACCGATCGCCGCACCGGCGAACGGCGCGTAGAACTGAAGCGGAGCCGGCTCGGAAGCGGAAGCCGCTACGATCACGGTGTAATCCATCGCGCCGTAGTCGGTGAGCGTCTTCATCACGTTGGCGATGGTGGACGCCTTCTGGCCGATGGCGACGTAGATACAATATACCGGCTGGCCGGCTTTGTAGAATTCTTTCTGATTGATGATGGTGTCGATGGCGATGGCCGTCTTACCCGTCTGACGGTCACCGATGATCAGCTCACGCTGACCGCGACCGATGGGGATCATGGCATCAACCGCCTTCAGACCTGTCTGCAGAGGCTCCTTTACCGGCTCCCGGAAGATAACACCGGGGGCCTTGCGTTCCAGGGGCATCTCATAGAGGTCTCCGGAGATGGGTCCCTTGCCATCGATCGGCTCGCCGAGGGTATTGATAACGCGACCTACCAGACCTTCGCCAGCCTTGATGGAGGCGATCTTTCCGGTGCGCTTCACCTTGGAACCTTCTTTGATGGAACCGCTCTCACCCATGAGTACCACACCCACGTTGTCTTCTTCAAGGTTCAAGGCGATGGCGTTCACGCCGTTCTCGAACTCGACGAGCTCACCGGACTTCACATTGTTAAGTCCATAGATGCGGGCGATACCGTCACCCACCTGGAGGACGGATCCCACTTCCTCCAGTTCTGCGGAGGTATTGAAATTGTTCAACTGCTGACGCAGTATCGCTGATATCTCATCCGGCTTAATGTCTATCATATGAGACGTTTTTTTAGATGTGCTGTGTTATGGATAAGATCACCTGATCTTTTGGACGTACATGTTTTCCACGAACTGGGTCTTGATGACCTGCAGGTCGCGACGGATGCTGGCATCAAGCGACTGGTCGCCTACCTGCAACACATAACCTCCGATGATAGCGGGGTTGATGCGCTCAGAAAGCAGGATCCGCTTTCCTTTCATCTGCGGAAGGGCTTCCAACTTTGTCTTGATCTCCTGTTTGAGTTCATCAGAAACGGGCGAGGCGGTGGTCAGTTCTGCCTTGACAAATCCCTGGTGGTCCAGGTACATGTCTTCAAAGGCTTCGCCAATCTCCTTCAGGGAGAGTGAGCGGCCCTTACGGAAGACCAGACTGAAAAAGGCCTGGCTGAGCGGGGAGATCTTACCGGCGAACACCGCATCGAAGGTTCTCGACTTGGCATCGCTGTTGATGACCGGTGATACGAGCATCCTGCTGAACTCGGGGTGGTTCAGTCCGCGGATGAGCTCCATATCCTGATGCACCGCTTCCAGCTTTTCCTGCTCAACGGCGAGGGTGAAGAGCGCCTTCGCGTAACGGTTGGCTACCTTGTAATTGCGCATGAATGAGGTGTGTCGTTTCTATATCATTTGGCCAACAGGCGAACATCATCCGCGAGCTGACGTATATAGGTTTCCTGATCCTGACGGTTTTCCAATGAGCGGCGAATGACCTTCTCGGAAATTTCGATGACCATGTTTCCGATCTGGTTCTTCACATCGGTGAGGGCAGCCATCTTTTGGTTCTCGAGGGCGGCGCTGGCGTCTGCCAGGATCTTAGCCGCTTCCTGCTTGGCAAGTTCCTTCGCCTCATTGACCATCTTATCGCGGGTCTCCTTGGCTTCCTTGATCATCACGGCGCGCTCTTCGCGGGCCTTGGCCATCAGATCCTGGTTTTCCTGCTGCATGCGGGCCATGTCTGCCTGCACACGCTCTGCCGTGGCGAGGGAGTCGGCAATGGTCTTCTCCCGCTCATTCAAGGCGGAAAGGATGGGTCCCCAGGCAAATTTCCGAAGGACGAGCAAAACGATCACGAAGGCCAGCAGGGTCCAGATGATCAGACCAAACGACGGCGTTAACAGATCCATATTGTGTGTTTGTTTTGAATCAAAGGAATGACTGCACCCTCGGCCCTGTGCTCTGGGTGCAGTTCAGTTCTTTTCGCTTAGACGAACATCGCGAGGATGCCTGCGATGACCGCGAAGAGGGCAACACCTTCTACGAAGGCAGCCGTCAGGATCATACTGGCACGGATGTCGTTCACAGCTTCCGGCTGACGTGCGATGGATTCCACTGCACCCTTACCGATCTGGCCGATACCGATACCGGCACCGATCGCAGCAAGGCCTGCACCCAGGGCTCCGCCTGCGTTGGCCCAAGCCGTAGTACTCAACAGTACGAATAATAATTCCATACTTGTTTGTTTGGTTGGTTAAAAAAGAATTAGTGATGTCCCTCCTCATGATGCGCTTCCTCCATCGCCTGTCCAATGAACACCGCCGTGAGGTTGGTGAAAATGAACGCCTGGATGAAGGCCACCATGATTTCGATCACATAGATAAAGCTGGCAAACGCAATGGACACGGGAGAAAATCCCCATCCAATACCCTTGCTCAGACTGCCAAATATGAAAATGAGGGAGACCAGACAAATGATGATGATGTGCCCCGCCATCATATTCGCAAAGAGACGAATCATCAATGCGAAAGGCTTGGTGAACACACCGAGTATTTCCACCGGAACGAGGATTCCTTTGACGAAGCCAGGTACAGGAGGATTGAAAAGATGCGCCCAGAAATGCTTATTGGCGCTGAAGATGATCACGATGAATGAAATCACCGCAAACACCATCGTGAAGGCAATATTTCCTGTCACGTTTGCGGATCCGGGAATCAGACCAAAAATATTGTTGATCAGGATGAAGAAGAAAACCGTCAACAGATAAGGCAGGAACTTCTCATATTTATGGCCAAGATTGGGCTTGGCTACCTCGTCCCGAACGAATGTGATGACGGGCTCGATGGCATTCTGTAATCCGGTGGGTGCTTTCTTTCCCTGGCTGCGATACTTGCCTGCCATCGACACCAGGATCCAGGTCAGCAGGATCAGCGCCAGGATCATCTGGGTGACATTGCGGGTCAAAGAAACATCGTA
Organism: Bacteroidota bacterium; assembly: GCA_041167815.1. Classification (GTDB taxonomy): domain Bacteria; phylum Bacteroidota; class Bacteroidia; order Chitinophagales; family Chitinophagaceae; genus Pollutibacter. The sequence goes on from JBEEMB010000354.1 coordinate 5,666, forward strand.
CACCTTCACATCCGCCAGAGGCATGCCTGCTTCATCGGCAGCATAGATCTGACCCGCCTTGTAAACCGGCGTGCCGCCGGCTGTCTTCATCGTATCCAGCCCGTGTTCGTGCATGAAATGACGGTCGAGCAAACGATATCCCTCATGGACCGTATGGCCGTGATGGAAGTTGGAAGACATAAAAACC
>JBEEMB010000001.1:0-4229 GCA_041167815.1 Bacteroidota bacterium
AAGCATACTTGCGAAGACTTACAGGGATGATTTTATGCTTGAACAGCATAAAACGTATCCGGATTATGGATGGGAACAAAACAAGGGCTACCCGACCGCAGCACACCGGGATGCCATTCGCAGACACGGACTGACACCCCTGCATCGACAGTCTTTCAGATGGGATCGTACCTGATTCCATCCACAGGAAACACAGATATCAGTAAATAAACTCACCCAGGCCTTCCCGGATGATCTCCGGCTCATCACCGGTCAGATCCACGATCGTGGAATATCGAAACCCTCCAAGACCGCCATCAATAACCATGTCCACCTGCTTCCCGAATTTCTCATGGATGATCTCCGGATCGGTGTACTCTTCTATCATATCACCAGGCAGGGAAGAACTAAGAATCGGATGACCCAGCGCTCCAATGATGGCTTGCGCAATGCGATGGTCTGGGACGCGGAGTCCGATGGTATCCCGGCGACTTTTCAGGATGCGCGGCACATCTCGGCTGGCGGGTAATACAAAAGTGAAAGGACCGGGGATATGCTTTTTCAGCAGACGAAAAACCGGCGTACTGATGCTCTTCGCATACTGGCTCAAATCGGCCAGATCATCACAGATGAAAGACAGCTGCGCCTTTTGCGGGTCTACCCCCTTCAAACGACATATCCGCTCCACCGCCTTAGATTCGTGAATATCACAACCGAAACCATACACGGTATCTGTGGGGTATATGATCACTCCTCCACCCATCAGACAGTCGATCACCTTGGCGATCAACCTTGCTTGCGGATCCTCCGGATGAATTCGAATGAGCATATTTCCCTTTTAATGCTGTCCAGGCACATGATCCACTTGAAAAATCAGATCATAAATACCACTAAAGCCACGATGAAGATACACTGAACGGTAGTGCCGAAAGCAAAGATTGTACTATCTATGATAATTATACCCTGATTTTTTGTGCAAAAACTATCAAAAAATGGTTGGCGTGAAGAAATATAATTAAAAGATGCATAATAGCCATGCTGATAATCAACACATTGAAAAGCATAGTAAAAATACGGTCGTAAAACATGCAATTTTCAGGTGTTTGATGCTTTGATATTTCGGGAAACCACCATACTTTTAGGTCATGCACCAGTACAGAGGATCTACTCGCTGAAGTGCAAACGTACCCGATATCCCATCAATTTCCCCCCGTCCAATTTCCACACGCCGCCGGCGTAAACTCGTCGTTCATTCTTTCGAGCATATTTCTTTTTTGACATTCAAGTGTCACGTATCGGCCATTTTGTCGATGTCATGACCCCCTGAACCAGGGAACAAGTCTCTTTTTGTGGTTTCAGAGGTAAGCACAAGCCGGCTATTTCCATAGCTGGCTTTACTTTTTTTAATACCCGCTCAGTTGATCCGCATATAAATGAAAAGGCGGAAACAGACCGTTGATTGTCGTGTTTCCGCCCATTGATACATCGGATCAGCGCCGATGCATCTTTACTGTTTTATTGGATGGTCCATACCTCCTGACCACGAATAAGCTTATCCAAATCGCCCTTGCCTTTCTTTGCGATGACATCCTCGATCTGAGCAGCCATCATGTCTTCGTAGCAGGGTCGGTCGGTTTCGTAAAAAACACCGAAAGGTCTGGGAAGATGGTCTGCCTGACGAGGGTCGTCAAACATACGCACCAGAATCTGAGCCTTGTAGAAATCACCTTCATCATGGACCCAACAATCGTCGGCAGAAAATTCACCGGATGTCAGATCCACCACTTTCGGATGGAAGCCATCCAGTCGAATACCTTTATCACGGTTGGCGCCAAACAGCAATGGCTTACCCTGCTCCAGGAACAGTGTCTCTGCGGGTTTGGATGATTTCTCCGTAAAAATCTCGAATGCGCCGTCGTTGAAGATATTGCAGTTCTGATAGATCTCCAGGAAAGAAGCTCCCTTGTGTTTGTGACTGCGGATCAACATCTCCTGGAGATGTTTTGGATCACGATCCATACTACGCGCGATGAACGTACCATCCGCACCCATGACCAGGGCCAAAGGATTGAAGGGATGATCAATGCTTCCGAATGGCGTCGACTTGGTGATCTTTTGTGTCTCAGAAGTAGGTGAATACTGCCCCTTGGTCAGACCATAGATCTGATTATTGAACATCATCACGTTGACGTCGAAGTTACGGCGCAGCAAGTGGATGGTGTGATTACCACCGATGCTAAGGCTGTCACCATCGCCTGTTACAATCCAAACGCTCAGGTCTGGGCGACTGGCTTTCAGGCCGCTGGCAATCGCCGTGGCACGACCATGTATCGAGTGCATACCATATGTTTCCATATAATATGGGAATCGGCTGGAACAACCGATGCCGGAAACGATCACGATATCCTCGCGGGGAATGCCCAACGTAGGCATGATTTTCTGCACTTGGGCAAGAATCGAATAGTCCCCGCATCCGGGGCACCAACGCACTTCCTGGTCAGTTTGAAAATCCTTAGACGTCAGGGGCGCGGCCAGTGTGGTCTGTTCGGACATATGTTCAAGGGTTCAATGCATCAAATGTAAAGAAAGGAAGGCGTTTTGCCACCAACTTATTCAACGGTTTTTGCCAATCAATAGATAATCGTCAAAATGCGCCTTGTTGCTTATGCACCTTGCGAAGCCATAAGCTCCTCCCAGTATTCGGCAGCCCGGCGAGTATGCGGTATCACAATCGTACCTCCAACGATATTGGCCACAGCGAAGATTTCATACATCTGGTCGGTGGTTATGCCCAGTTCATGGCATTTCCCCAGATGATATTTGATACAATCGTCGCAACGCAGTACCATGCTGGCGACGAGGCCAAGCATCTCTTTTACAGATTTGTCTAATGCACCAGATTCATATGTGTTGGTGTCCAGATTCCAAAGCCGCTTAAGTACCAGATTATTCTTACTGAGGATGACGTCATTCATCCGTTGCCGATAGTCGTTGAATTCCTGAATTGATGACATGCCTTAAATTGATTTGAATGCGGTAAAGTTACCAAAGCAGATCTGTCCGACCGGGATTTGTTGAGCGATCGGATGACAGGCGCCTGGAGGTTTTTAGTAGAAGGATCAAACAGCCAGATCCTTCGGAGGCCTCAGGATGACAGAAAAAGTTGGGGGATTGTCATCCTATGTTTGCAAAGACCTCATCAAAAGACAGAACAGCGAGATCCTTCGGAGGCCTCAGGATGACAATCCACCCACTTTCTCTGTCATCCTGAGGCCTCCGAAGGATCTGGCTGTTTTGACTTCTGAAAAGAGGTGTGCAAACATTGAATGACACCAGAGCAACTAACGCGCACGAAGAAGCCGGAATTCGATGCTTGTCTGAGGTCTGCCAAGTGTCTTTCAACACGAAATCAGTCCATTCAGTAAGTCAACCGAAGTCCGGCTTACAATCTGTTGGGAATCGGTAGGGATTACCAGCGGTTGCCACCGCCGCCGCCACCGTAAGGGCGCCTGCTGCCACCGCCACCGCCGCCATTGTTGCTGCGCTCTTCGCGCGGCTTGGCTTCGCTTACCTTGATGGCACGGCCTTCAACGGTTGCACCGTCGAGTTCCTGGATAGCCTTCTGGGCAGCTGCGTTGTCGGGCATCTCTACGAAACCGAAGCCACGGCTACGGTTCGTGAATTTGTCCATGATTACTTTGGCAGAAGAAACTTCGCCATACTCAGCGAAAAATTCGCGGAGGTCCTCATCTTGTACGTTGAAGCTGAGGTTAGAAACGTAAATGTTCATTTGAAAAACGAAAAAAGGTTTAAATGCTTGAGACAAACACAGGCGGACTGAAGACTAACAATTTAGCAGGCTAAACTTAGCAGGAAAAATCGTTCACTTACAATTGACCGTACTTAACTCAAATTGACCATACAAAGGTACACTTAAAGTTTATCAATTGTCAATTAATTCGTTAAAATACTGTTACATCATTGACGACGGGGTTGCCGAAGGCTTTCGCAGTCCTTTTAGACTCAATATCGCGCCTGCCATGAATAACAGAGAACCCATCAAAAAAGGAGCTCCGGGAAAATGTACAATCGCACCGGGACGGGTAAACCAGGCGTATAAATTGGTCATCAGCAATGGACCGATGATCGAAGTCAAACTCATCAGACTGGTAAGTGAACCCTGCAACTCCCCCTGCTCATTGGGTGGAACCTGACCGGAAATGATACTCTGAAGCGCAGGTCCGGCAATC
>JBEEMB010000041.1:0-2564 GCA_041167815.1 Bacteroidota bacterium
GCTAAAAACGGCGTAAAATACCAACCAATTTGATCAAGATTTTTTTGGTTTTAAACATAGTTCATCCTGAGGCCTCCGAAGGATCTGGCTGTTCCGCTTTTGTAAAAAAGTGTGCAAACATATGATGACCACCCTACTCACACCTCCTTCAAATCCAGCAACGCCGGGAACCTCCGCTCCACCTGCAGCACAAACTCCCCGAAAATGGTGTTTGCCCACGCAAACCACTTGCGCGTGAATTTCGATGCATCATCCTTGTGAAAAGCCTCGTGCATGAAGCCCGTCCCAGCATCCGTGGTCTTGAGGATATGCAGACATTGCCGCACTTCCTGAACGTCGGAAGATGTAAGCCCCCGCATCACCACCGCCAACGGCCAGATCATATGCATACCGGCATGCGGACCGCCAATGCCCTCACCTGCCTTACCCCGAAAAAAGAATGGATTTTCTTCAGAAAGCAGGTATTTCCGGGTATTGATATAAGTCGGGTCGTCTGCCTTGACCGCTCCCAGATAAGGTAATGACAGCAGACTGGGGATGTTTGCGTCATCCATCAGATGATAGCTCCCGAAACCGTTTGTCTCATAGGCATAGACCTTCCCGAAGGATGGATGTTGTGTCGTCGCATATGTTTTCAGTGCCGCTTCCACCTCCGCTGCCAGTTTACGGCAATCCGCCGCCAGCGTCCGGTTTTTCCGGATCCCATCCAGCATCTCCGCTGCTTGTCGCAGGGAAACCACTGCGAAGAAATTGGCCGGGATCAGGAAAGGCCATAACGTCGCATCATCACTCGGCCTGAAGATCGAACAGATCAGTCCCACAGGCTTGACTGGATATCCATAGCCAGAAATGGGCACCCCATCCGTCGCCCAATATGTGTTGCGCTGGAAGGTGTATGGCCCGTCACCGGCCTTCCGCTGTTGCTCTTTGAATGTCTGCAAAGTGAGCCGGATGGTCTCCTCCCAGGCATTGTCAAAAGGTGCCGTGTGCCCCGTCGTTTTCCAGTACTGCCAGGCAAGTCTGATAGGATAGCACAACGAATCGATCTCCCACTTGCGCTCATGGATGCCCGGTTTCATCTTCGTGATATCTTTCGACCATTCGCTGACCTTGGAAGGATCCTTGTAGAACGCATTGGCATATGGATCCAGCCGGATAAAAGTCCCTTGTCGGCGGATCACGCCTTCGATCAGCATCCTCAAACGTTCGTCGGATTTCATCAACGGCAGATAGGGCCACACCTGAGCCGTACTGTCGCGCAGCCACATGGCATCAATGTCCCCGGTGATGACAAACGTATCAGGCTTGCCGTCGATCATTTCGAAATCAACCGTAGTATCCAACGTATTTGGAAAGCAATTCTCAAACAATTGAGCCAGTTTCGGGTCCGCCATTTTTTTGCGCATCCTCACGATCGTATCTTCCACGGCCTGGCTGATAAACCGCCGATCGGTGGGTTTGGGGCGGTTTGTCGGCAACGGCTGGCCACCTTCGGCCCGCAGGTTCCCAAACCCCGTCATTAATCCCGTTGCCAGCAGCGCCTGCTGCGCGATGAAATCTCGTCTCGTCTGTCCCATAACTTTTGATGCTGTATGAATGGATGAACCATGATTCCATCCCTCAGGATGGTTGTCCTCTGCCCCACGAACCTACGAATAATTCAGGGCTTCATTCGTCCCGTGATAGCTGCCTTCCGGCTTTAACGTATCATTATCTTTATGGGCGATATCTTCGCAGCCCTCAAAAAATCTCACCTGTGGCAACACCGGCCGACCATCATTTCCAACGCATCGCCGAAGCCGTCCAACGGACCGGAACCGTCCACGCCATCCGCGACTTCAGGGCCATCCTGGAGTCCGTCTTCCGGCAACTAACGGCCACGGATAAACGAAGTTTCAGCAATTTATTCGGTCGGATCGAATATGTGTTCGACAGGAAGTCAGTTCCAACATATTTGCGCGAACAAGTGCATGGCCTGCGCATCTACGCCAATCGCCTCACCCATGATCCTGCAGATCCCGATCCGCTGCATTATCAGCTCGCCCTGCGCGCCATCTGCGAAACGGTGGCATGGTTCCATGAAGTGCAGATTCCAGCAGATCTCCTGTCGATGTATGAAGGGCTGGGTGACCGGAGATTCCGTCGGGATCGCAGCCGCCTTCCTCAGGAAGTTGCCGAACTGAAACCGGTCGTGCTGGAAGTCCTCCCGGTGGAGTTGTCACCCGAGGGTATCCCGCATTTCACCGTGTTGTGTCGGGATGAAGAAGCCGGGGATTTCGAATTGGACCTCTGGCAGCATCCGAAAAACGACCTCAGCAAATTGCATGGACTCCTCAGGCCTTGGCAAACACTCTACCTCTTCCAACTGCGGAAATCGGAGGGGAGGGATGATCGTTTTGTCTCCGGACCACTCACCAAAGTGGTCATAGAGCCTGACCTCTTGATCGATATATCCCACCTGGCGGAATGTTTCCAGCGGAATTCAGCGGAACCCCTTCAGTATCTCGTGAAGAAACTCGTTCCGCAGGAAACCGGAGCCCCAGCATTCCTTGGGAATATGGTGA
>JBEEMB010000264.1:0-3360 GCA_041167815.1 Bacteroidota bacterium
GTCCCATCTGTGCTGTAATCTTCGCCGATGATGATCTCGAATGGGAAATTCGTTTGCTGGCAGAGTACACTGTCGAGACATTGCGCGATGAAATCAGCATGTTGGTAGGTTGCAATCCTTATGCTGACCATGGGATTGGGTATGCGCATGCAAACCTGATTCTCCCGTTCGTAGGAAAGGTTGATTCGTTTTTGTATTTCCTCCAGGGTGATCTTACTCATTGATTGGATTCGCTTCGGGATGAGGTAATGAATGTATCCCGAACAGCAGTGGAAGCACCGGGGTCTTGAATCTGCAGTGTATGCGGGATATGGACGGAAGTCCATACCTGATGGTATCCCGGTGCACCAGTCATCCTGAATGTAAGGGCATCCTGAACTCCGTCCAGTATTTCCATGGGTGCTCCGTTTGCAACCGGTCTGCCTGCAGTCACTTCGATGGAATACACCCCTTCTCCAAGTGGAAGTCTTGTATTGAACGAGAGGATGCGACGGTCGCCCGGCGACAGCATCAATACATCCTGACCTGCAAACCGGAAGCTTAGTTGTGTAATGGGTATTTTGTTTGCGTTTTTGATCAATACATAAGCCAGGGCACGTCCTTTCCACTCACTTTCAAGGTGGATGCGAAAATTCACCTGACTGTTGAAGGGGACTTCAGTGATCGGTTGATCCTGTTGATCTGTCATTTCAACATATCGTATGCGTAATCCGCCTATACCGTATCTGTGTGATGCCACCATACGATCGAAGGCTTCGGAATACTTGAAATCAAATTTTTCCAATGATGGGATCACTGATTGCTGAGCTTCGTTGTTTTCTTCGGGAGAGAAGCTGTTGGATGATCTAAGGAATCGACCGATTTCTGCACTGCTTGCGTTTTTGATATCCCTTAAATAATGTTCAACCACATCGGATGCGGGGCCAATATTTTTTATGATTCCTTTTTCAAGATAAACCGCACGCTGACAGAAACTTTTAATGGCGCCGAGGTCATGTGCGACAAAAAGTACTGTGACTCCGGATTTTCGAATGCGGTCTATGGCGGTCATGCATTTGGCCTGGAAGCACATGTCTCCGACAGACAGCGCTTCATCAACGATCAGTATATCCGGTTGTACGCTGATACTAACGGCAAAGGCTAAGCGAACAAACATTCCGCTGGAATATGTTTTAACCGGTTGGTCGATATATTCCCCGATGTCTGCGAATTGGATGATCTCCTCTCTTTTTTTATCCATTTCTTCACGGCTGAGTCCTGTTGTTGTACCGTGGAAATAAATGTTTTCAATGCCCGTCAATTCCGGGTTGAAACCGGCTCCAAGTTCCAGCAGCGAGGAGATTCTCCCTCGGGTATTGACTTTTCCGAAGGATGGCTGGATGACGCCCGCGATGATGCCCAACAGGGTGGATTTGCCGCTGCCATTGCTACCGATGATGCCAACGGTTTCGCCTTCTTTGATTTCCAGGTTGATATCTTTGAGGGCATGGAACCGGCGGGCGTATTTAGTTTTGTCCCGATTGAAGATATCGATCGCCTCTAGGAAGCGGTCCTGCCGGCGAGGATAGAGTTTATAGACTTTTCCCACACCTTCCAGCTGCACAGCGGGAAGTATTTCTCCGGGTTTCGGCATCTTCACGTCAACTTTCACATCATATAACATCGGCGAAATGGTTGTTCAGTCTTCTAAAGACAAGCATGGAAATCACGAGCAGCGACAGTGTCACGACCCAGAAGGAGGTCGTGCCGATGATATCTGCAAATATCCATTCGTTTTGAAGCAGGGCTTTTCGGTAACCATCGGTGATGTGATGGAAGGGATTAAGCCAGGCGATGGGCCGCATGGCCGGGCTCAGCACTTCGGCAGGCCATAGAATTGGGGTGACCCAGAGCATCAGGGTGATCAATATGCCAAGTGCAGTTCCGATATCCCGGATGAACACGTGGGCAGCTGCAAGCAACCAGCCCAGCGCACTCATCAGTGTCGTGCCTGCCAGAAGAAGGTAAGGCATCTGCAGCCAGCCCATACCTGGTGTAATGCCGTTCACCCACAGATATATGCAGATGCAAACCACCATAACCGCATGCGTGATTAGTCCTGTCATCACTTTCACAAAAGGGATAAGAGATACATTGAAGGTGGTTTTTTTGATCAGGTATCCGTATTCTAGCAAGGAGCCGGTGGATGCATGCAGGGTCTCGCTGATGAAAAGCCAGGGAATCATGCCACAGATCAGCCAGGGCGTGTATGGCGTACCGTCTGAAACCTTATCCATCCTCAGGCCAAAACGCATTGCAAGTCCTATGATGAGCAACGACAATGCCGGTTGTATGAATCCCCAGGCCACGCCAATGAATGAAGAGAGGTATCTTTTTTTAAAATCCCACCAAACCATACCTGGTATTCGGCCCCTATCCTTCCAAAAGGCATTTATGAAAATGCTCAAAGAAGTAATCACGGGAATCTTGTGGTCTGTATTTATTTTTCGGGACAACGTTTGTCGTTTAAATTAAAGTGAGATTTGTTAATTCATGATATTGGATGAATGGTACATGCTAGAAGTTTTTTTTGAGTCTGTTCCATAATCTTTTCAGGCTTGAGGTCGCAGGTTCAGGTGTCGGTTCCTCAGGTGGGATATAGGGATACCGAAGATTTCTGATTTCCTCCGCTACTGTTTTTCCGATGACTTCCAGCTGAGCTGAAGAGAACAAATGTGAATCAGATGCGGTTGGTTCGGGTTCCTGCCTGTCGAAGATGATTTCATGACCTACAGGTAACAGCCGGTTGGCACGGATGACCATATGTTCTAAGCGGTCCCAAAGCATTTGTTGAGATTCGGTACCAGGAATGAATTTTTCAGGTTTGATGTCGGTAAGGGTTTCGGTCAGTGCCTTTGCCAAAATCTTGGCGTCTCCACCCAGGATTTGGTTCATAGCTTGCTGCAGGGTCAGCTCCGCCCTGGTGAGTGCGCGGTTGATGCGTGTGGCTTCGGGCAGGGACAGGATATGGGCTGGAATGTCAATCCAGTCAGTAAAGATGTCAAAAAGCCGTTCGCTGCATTTCGAATAATTCATCGCTGTCAATTCGAAATAATCGTCTTTTGACAAATGTTCAAGAATGCGCTCTGTGGTACTGTAGTTGTGGATCATGAAATTCGGATCCGCGATTTTCCCGTCTAGCGATTCCACCATTCCGTTGTTCTTGACGAATTGCTGCCAAACGGATACCGCATATGCTACCGGATTTCTTACGAAGAAAAGGACCTTGATCTGATTAAATCCATGGGCTTTGGCAATCTCCGGCATGAAAGAAACCTTTTCTTCGAGGCAGACATCATTTCGGAGTCCTTCATGTGAGTA
>JBEEMB010000331.1:0-2981 GCA_041167815.1 Bacteroidota bacterium
TCCGTTTCATGAACCATCCGAAACGCATCTTTCCGGTAGGCAGGCTTGATAAGGATTCTGAAGGCCTGATCCTGCTGACGAATGACGGAGATATCGTCAACAAAATCCTCCGGGCGGGGAATAACAACGAAAAGGAGTACATCGTAACGGTTGATCAGGAACTGACCGCAGAGATGATTAAAAGCATGGCCGCCGGTGTCAGAATCCTGGGTGAAAAAACCAAACCTTGTTTTGTACGCATGGAAGGTTCAAGGCGCTTTCGGATCATTCTGAAACAAGGCCTTAACCGCCAGATCAGGCGTATGTGCGAGACCTTCGGCTACAAAGTGAAAACACTGAAACGTATTCGCATCATGCACATCCAGCTGGGAAGTCTGGCGCCGGGCAAGTGGCGCTATCTGACCCCTTCGGAAATGGACTTATTGGAAAATCAGCTTGCCGGTGCAAGTAAATAATCCGATCCATTGATTCAGACAACGCAATAAAATATAAATATAAACGCCGGAATGTTTCTATTCCGGCGTTTATATTTATATGGTGAGGGATGAAATCCGATCAGAATTCACCTTTCCTCAGGAATGTCACCGTGAGTTCCATGGATTTACCTGCCCTGATGATGTTCAGCTTGTGGCTTTTATTTTCTTTTTCCAATGCTGTGCGGAGATCATCGAGGTTGTTGACAGCTTGTCCGTCAATCTGTTCGACGATGTCGCTGACTTTCAATCCGGCTTTGGCAGCAGCCCCGTCCGGCTTGACTTCCAGCACTTTCAATCCCTTGCCGGAGACCTGTTCTTCGACCTGCATACCGAGTTTCGGCCGTTGTTGAATGACTTCTACCTTGACTTCCCGGCGGGGCATGCCTTCCATTCTGTTTCGGGGCATCATTTCGATCACGCGTTCGATATTACCAGGCATATCCGGTCCTTCGGGCATCGTGATCGTACGCATCCTGGATACGGTACGCATTTCTCCGAGGGTTGCTTTCAGTGATTCTTTTTTGCCTTCGCGCAGCAGGTTGATCGCTACTACATCACCCGGCTTTTTGGAACGTATGTATTCCACAAGCGCTTCAGGATTTTCGATTTTCTTGTCATCGACGGAGGTGATGATGTCTCCCTTTTTGATGCCTGCCTTGGCGGCACCGCTGGGTTCTGTGACATCCAACACTTCAACGCCTTTTTCGTTGGCCTGGGTGAGTACCCCTAATTGCGGGCGGCTTTCGGTGGTTTCGGAGTCGCGGTCCCCGTCCATTCGGAACATGCGGATTTCCTGGCGAGGCATGTCTCCTTTCCACTCGAAGATTTTGGGGACATCTCCGGAGGGAGAAAGCAGGGAATCGGATTTGAACATGAACACCTTGGGGTTAGGAGCCAGGCTTTTCATGATGATGGTTTCCTTATCATCACCGGTGACTTCCTTGCCATTGACGATCACCTTGTCACCTTCGATCATGATGATGGTTTTTTCGCCTTTGTCATCTCCGCGAATGATGATTTCTTTCTTCTCTTTCTTGTCCTGAGCCTGGGCCTCAGTGAGTGACATGGTGCCGGCCAATAGGGCGATCGGCAGCATCAGATACTTGTTAAACATGGCTGATTTTTAAATTGGTGCTGCAAACTAATAACTTAGTTTTAACTGAGCATCATCTGCATTGTTAAAGTTTCTCAAACATAGAGGGTGGAAAGCTTTATGGATGATGTCTTGAGTATTTTGCTCATCTTCAATGAATGAATATGAGTCGATCGCGCTTCATGCTGTGCTTGTTACTATTGATATCAAAAGGCCTGTTTTCCCAAACACCGTCAATTGATAACCGGTGGATGAGAAAGCAATTTGTCCGGGTCGATGATGGTTTGATGATGGCGAAACATGAAACGACCAACGCGGACTATCGTAACTTTTTGGATGCACTGCTGGCTGATGGTCAGACGGACCTTTACAAGCGGTGTCTGCCCGATACACAATCGTGGTTGATCCTGGGCGTTCAGGCAACTCCACTGGTTAGTCATTATTTCCGAAATCCGGCTTACGACAATTATCCGGTCACGGGACTTAGCCGAACCGCTGTGGATACATATCTGAAATGGCTGACGGAAAGCTATCAAGTCCAATCCAGGACACGATATCCGAAAGCCTCGTTCATGCTACCCACCCGGGACGAATGGATACGGGCGGCGCAGGGGGGTGATACATCCAGGGTGTATACCTGGGGCAGTGGTTTCATCCGAAACAGCCGGGGTGAAGATCTCTGTAATTATCGACATGTCGAACTGAAGCTCGACTCGGTAACAGGGCGATTTGTAGAAGTGCCGGAACCGTCGGGTGACATATTCAAATTTACAACGCGTACGGATACATACTTCCCCAACACGTATGGACTGTTCAACATGTGCGGAAATGTGGCAGAGATGATAGCCGAACCGGGAACTGTAGTGGGCGGGAGTTTCAACGATCCGGCGTGGAAGGTCCGAATCAAAAGTGAGCAGGGGTTCGGGCATCCGTCGCCGATGGTGGGTTTCCGGGTCATTGTACGTCTTGACGAAAAAGGGTGAGCGGGAACTGCTGCTGACGGCTCAGATCAGTTCACCGGTAGTTTTGCCCTCAGGGAATGGCACTAGTGCTGTTTTTTCGCCGGCGTTTTCTGGTTCATGATTCTTTTTCAACTTGTTCTCCAGCCATCTTCCACCGTGGATCTCCACCCACTCGTACGTGAAGTGGGAATAAATCAGCACCAGCACCAGGATGAGGACAGAGATCACCAAGCCTGTCCCTGGCGTGAAGGAAATGCCTGCCATTCCGAATGCGATGCGCGGCACAAGCAGAATCAGGATGGCATGGTTGAGATACACCGAATATGATATCCTTCCGGCAAAGCGCATGACTTTGCTGTTGAGCCATCTTCCAATCATTCCATCAGTGCGGTTGAACAGGATGATGCAGCTGGCGAAAAACGCCGGCAACAGTACGATGCCGACGAACAT
>JBEEMB010000336.1:0-11540 GCA_041167815.1 Bacteroidota bacterium
GTTGGCCGTGGCATGGCGCAGGAGGGTCTGCCCATTGATGAACATAGAATCATTGGATGAAAGTCGCGGCGTCGTGGTATGGAAGTCCATCACGCCTCCTATCGCATCACTTCCGTAAAGGATGGTGCCCGGGCCCATAATGACTTCGGCATTTTCTACAACCTGCGGGTCTATGGAAATGATATTCTGAAGATTACCACTTCGGAAGATGGCATTGTTCATACGCACACCATCTGCAACGATGAGCACGCGATTCGCTGCAAAGCCTCTGATCATCGGGCTGCCGCCTGCCTGTTGACTTTTTTGAATGAAGATCCCCGCAGACTGTCCGAGCATATCGGCTGCTGTTTGCGGATTACGGAGCATGATATCCCGCACATCCACCTTCTGGATGCGGTTGGGGACCTCATTTCTTTTCTGTTCCCACTGATTGAATGAAACTACAACGGTTTCCAGATCACTGAAAACGGTATCCACTGACGAAGTCTGCGCATTGACAACCATGAACATACCCGGCAGGCAGCAGCAGATCCGGCGGATGAATTTCATATGGATTCCTTACTTCATCAGTACGTTACCTGTCATTTCCGGGGGCACTGGAAGGTTCATCATGTGCAAAATACTGGGGGCGATGTCTCCCAGTTTGCCTGGATTCAGGCTGCCTTTCCAATCCTGGTCGATCACAAACAATGGTACGAGGTTGAGTGTGTGAGCGGTATTGGGGCTGCCGTCTTCGTTGATCATAAAATCCGCATTACCATGGTCTGCTGTCAGGAAGATGGCATAACCTGCCTTCAGTCCTGCTTCCACGACGCGTTTTACGCAGCTGTCCACTGTTTCCGCTGCCTTGATGGCGGCCTGAAAATCGCCGGTATGGCCGACCATGTCAGCATTTGCGTAATTCAGGCAGATGAAATGGGCGGACTTCGCCTCGATTTCAGGCACGATCGCGTCCGTCAGTTCCGCTGCACTCATTTCAGGTTTAAGATCATAGGTTGCCACTTTGGGAGAAGGGGCCATGATTCTCCGTTCCCCATCAAAAGGCGCTTCGCGACCTCCGCTGAAAAAGAAGGTCACATGCGGATATTTTTCAGTTTCGGCGATCCGGATCTGTTTGAGACCGGCATCGGCAATCACTTCACCGAGCGTCATTGTCAGATTATCATTCCGGAAAATAACCCTGACATTTTGGTAAGTCTTATCGTATTCCGTCATCGTGGTGTAATCCAGTGACAGCGCCCGCATACCATATTCGGGCATATCGCGTTGCGTAAGCACTTCAGTGATCTCACGGCATCGATCTGTCCGGAAATTAAAGCAGATCACAGCATCACCATCATTGATGGTGGCGAGGGGTGTCCCGTCTGCATTGGTGACAATCAGCGGTTTGATGAACTCGTCGGTCACCTGCGCTTCGTATGATTCTTTTACAGCAGCGATCGGATCAGCTACAAGTGTGCCGATACCATGTACCATTGCGTCATAGGCGAGTTTGACCCGCTCCCAACGTTTGTCGCGGTCCATGGCGTAATACCTGCCGGTGACCGTGGCAATCTTTCCACAGGTCCGATCCAAATGTTGTTGAACCTGTTCGAGATAATTCAGGCCACTCTTGGGATCAGTATCCCGTCCATCAGTGAAGGCATGAATGAAAACCTTGTCCAGTCCTGCTTCCCGGCAGATGGAAGTGATGGCTTTCAGATGTTCGGTATGAGCATGTACCCCGCCATCGCTGACGAGTCCGATCAGATGCAGTGCTTTTCCATTGACACGTGCATTTTCGATCGCCGCCTTCAAGGCTTCGTTATGGGCAAATTCACCGGTACGTATGGCCACATGGATGCGCTGCAGCTCCTGATATACGATGCGTCCCGCACCCAGGTTGAGGTGTCCTACCTCACTGTTGCCCATCTGGCCGTCCGGAAGGCCGACCTCTTCGCCACAGGTTACAAGTGTGGTGTTGGGGTAGGCATCGTACAGGCTGGTTACAAAGGGCACTTGTGCCTGACGGATGGCATCAGCAGATGGGATACGACCCAGTCCCCAACCGTCCATAATGACGAGCATGGCTTTTTTCTGTTCCATGCTGCAAAATTACTTGATTTGAACGATGGGCCGAAAAGGGTACCATAAACCTGATCAAGAATTGATGAGCGTCAAATATCAGGCGGATTGATTTTCCCTTCTTTGTGTATTCCGTATTCATTTTTTTTGCTTTGGATGTCGTATTTATCGTAATTGGCACATTTTTAGCTTGGTAGAAATACCTGTTTCCGATGTTCAAGTCCGTATTTTTACTGATTATTTCATGCTTTCTGGCAGTGGGCAAGCATCCTGGACCTTCCATGGTGGATGTGCTTGCTGCCTTGCGCAAAGGCGATGCCGGGCAACTTTCAAGGCACATGGACGATGTCGTAAGGCTTACCCTTGACGAGCGAACCCATCCTTACAGCAAAACACAGTCGGAAGCCATCCTTCGAAATTTTTTTAAAACCCGAACCATTATTGATCTCGCTGTGGTTCATCAGTCTGATGGAGAGGATGGGGAGATTTTTGTTGGTGACCTGCGTTCAACCAAAGATCGTCATCGCGTATCCATCATTATGCGTACCCGGGGCGACCGGTTGGTGATCAGTGAATTGAGATTGGAGCGTCCATAAGCCCAACAGCCACACGTCCCTTTCCTCTTTGGCCGTAACTTTACGTATGCAATCGACGAATCCGGATCTCGACGCACTCCTCCTTCACGCATTGGCTGAAGACATTGGAAACGGAGATCATTCCACGCTTAGTTGTATTCCGAAGGATGCGATGGGTGCCGCTGAACTTCGCATCAAACAGGAAGGCATATTGGCGGGTATGGATGTCGCGGAACGGGTGTTCCGGCTGCGTGATTCAGCGTCAAATTTCACAGCCGTGATGAAAGATGGGGATCGGATGTCCAACGGTCAGATCGCTTTCAGGATCGAAGGCAGGGTACATGACATCCTGAGTTGTGAGCGGGTCGTGCTGAACTGTATGCAGCGCATGAGCGGGATCGCCAGCCTGACACGCACTTATGTTGACAAACTGGCGGGTTATCACACCCGGATACTCGATACGCGCAAGACCACGCCAAATTTCAGACATCTGGAAAAAGAGGCTGTGCGCATTGGCGGTGGAACCAATCATCGTTTTGGTTTGTACGATATGATCATGCTCAAGGATAATCATATAGATTTCGCAGGAGGTATTCCCCAGGCGATCGACCGGGCATGGCATTATGTGAATGAGCAACAACCCGGCCTGCGTATCGAAGTGGAGAGCCGTAGCCTGGATGAAGTGCGCCAGATAATCACACACGGTAAAGGCAAGGTCTTCCGGATCATGTTGGATAATTTCAAACCTGAAATGATCCGGGAGGCATTGCAAATGATTGAGGGAGCCTTCGAAACCGAAGCCAGCGGGGGCATACATCTGGACAATATCCGCGATTATGCAGAAACAGGTGTCGACTTTGTCAGTGTCGGGGCACTCATTCATCAGGCCAGGAGCCTTGATCTGAGCCTGAAGGCTATCTAATTTCTATCAGTTTGATTCAACAGATGCCAACGGTCATTTTGCCGGATAGCCTTGTTGAAGCAGCCACCCCAGGACTTTGGGTCGCTGGTCTCCCTGAATGATGATTTCTCCATCTTTAGCCGAACCACCGGTTCCGCAATGCGTCTTGAGTTTTTTCGAAAGGTCCTCAAGATCCTCATTCCGGCCAATGAAACCGGTGATCACGGTGGCGGCTTTTCCTCCCCGGTGCTTTGTCTCCAACCGAATCCTCAGTTTTTGCTGCGACACCGGGAGTGTCACGGTCTCTTCCTCATCTGATCCCGGTACAAAATTTGGGTCCGTGCTGTAAACCAGTCCGTTTTGATTTGGCTTGTGTTTTTTTGACATGTCGGGGTGTTGATGGTCGGTGGTCCGCTTTCATCACTGGCCTTGTGCGAGACTGTATGCTTTTTTACCTCCCCACATGTTCAACAATTCGGTGGAACAGATTTTGAAATCACCGGATAGTCTTCTGTAGAGTTCGATGATATCCGTTTGTGTGAGCGGCATGTCGCCGACGCTTTCAAACCTGCAACGGTATTGGTTGACCAGATTGGTGAAAACAGATCCTTTCGGCCATACCTGGGTTCCGCGGTTACTAATGGTTACGAGTTTGAAAAGATCAAGCGTATGCTTAAGGCATTTTTCAGCCACGGCGGAGGGTTGTTCAGCACTCTCGACGAACATATCCACACCTACGATGGCTTCATCCTCCATTTCTTTGCTCATGATGAGCGGATTCATTTCAAGTTTGAATACTGTAGGTGTTACAGGTTTATTGGGCAGCTCTGATTTCGCCCCATGAACCGGCTTCCTGCCAAAATGGTCTATGATGGTTTGGGCGAATGCCGTCGTGTTCAGTGCCGGCTTGGTTTTGTCTCCGAAATCACCGGTACGGAATCCGGCCTCAAGGGTGTACAACAAGGCATTTTCGATGGTGGCCGCGTGCTCCATCAATCCCAGGTGACGCAACATCGTAAGTCCGCTCAGCAGCAATGCCGTGGGATTGGCGATGTTCTTTCCGGTGATGTCCGGCGCGGTGCCATGCACGGCCTCGAAGATGCAGATGTGGTCTCCGATGTTTGCAGAAGGGGCAAAACCGAGGCCACCTATTAGTCCGGCACACAGGTCGCTGACGATATCTCCCTGAAGGTTCGTCAACACCACTACATCAAACAGGTCGGGACGTGTCACGAGTTTCATGCAAAGGTCATCTACAATCACATCATCTGCCTGGATTTCCGGATATTCCTTGGCCACCTCACGGAAACATTCCAGGAACAGGCCGTCCGTGATCTTCATGATATTGGCCTTGTGACCACAGGTGATTCTCCGGGCCTGCTTCTTCCGTGCCATTTCAAACGCATATCGAATCACCTGCATCGAGCCGGGCCGGGTGATGAATCTGCGGCTGAGTGCCACGTCGTGCGTGAGCATGTGTTCGATGCCTCCGTAAGTATCTTCAATATTTTCTCTGACAACCGTGATGTCAATAGGAATGCCCGCGCGACTGAAAACGGTATCCACACCATGCAGGGTCTGGAACACTCTTTTGTTTGCGTATGTGTTCCATGTTTTACGTGCCGTCACGTTCACACTCTTTACCCCTTTTCCCTTTGGCGTCTCCATGGGTCCTTTGAACAGGATGCCGAGCGATTCTATGCGTTGTTGGGCTTCCGGCGTCATACCGTTTGAATATCCTTTGTCGAATACCCATTTACCCATATCAACATACTCATAAGTCAACGGTACGCCGGCCGCCTCGAAGATCGATATGACGGCTTCCATGATCTCTGGTCCAATTCCATCCCCTTTTGCTACGGCTATGTTCGTCATTTGGTCTTACATTTGAGGCGTGATCAATGAATATTTTTCGATCCATGCTGACGCCGCAAAGTTACTCACCTTGCTGCATACTTGATAGCGCGGATCATCATATTCGACTTTCGCATAAATGCCAGTCGTCGGTAACATCAAACGTTACAAACATGCCATTCAAGGTGACAGCCGGAGTGAAGGTCAGCGTAGAATGCTTCTATCAGCCGGACTATTCAAATCCATCCAATGGAGAATTTATGTTTGCCTATCGTATTACGATAGAGAATGGCAATCCATTTCCCGTTCAACTGATGGGCAGGCACTGGCATATTTTTGACAGCAATATGCAACGGCGTGAGGTAGAAGGCGATGGGGTGGTTGGTGTACAACCGGTCATTCAGCCTTCGGGCTTATATCAATATGTCAGTGGTTGCAATCTTAAAACAGAGATGGGTAAGATGTACGGGACTTATCAAATGATCGATCTTGACAGCCAGCGGAGATTCACCGTCAGTATTCCTGAGTTTGTGATGATAGCCCCCCTGAAACTGAACTGACTGTATTAGATTGCAATATTGTTTATCTTTGCAAGACAGTTGAATCCGCAAAAGGACATAAGCAACAATGGCTGTTTCTGTACACCCTGTCAAAATCCTCCCGCAACATCGCTGTTTATTTTGTTTATCACAGCCCTCACAAATCTCTACGCTCTAAATCGATGTACAAGGTAACTTTCAACAACAAAAACAAGGCATTTTTTAACGCCCTAAAGGAATCCGTCGACCAGTATTTCCAGGAAAACAACCTCAGCAAAACAGGTAACTGGAAACTCTATCTTAAGACGGCCATCCTGATTCCCGCAGCGATTGGGATGTACCTGACCCTGCTGTTTTTACCCATGCACTGGGCGCTGGCCGTTGCCATCTGTGCCATCCTGGGCGTAGTAATGGCCTCCATCGGCTTCAATGTGATGCATGATGCATGCCATGGCAGTTATTCCACACGTTCCTGGGTCAATGAGATTTTCGGACTGACCCATAATTTTCTTGGAGGAAATGCCTCACTCTGGAAGATCAAACACAACATTGTACATCACACTTACACCAACGTAGATGGTGTGGATGATGATATCAACAACATGCCTTTCATGCGTGAGTGCCGGACACAACCCTGGAAACCCATGCATCGTTATCAGGGAATCTACATGTTTGTCCTGTACGGATTCACATCCCTCTTCATGTTTGGCATGGACTACGTGAAGTACTTCTCCCGCAAAATGTACACCACGCCGATTCGACACCTTGAAACCAAGGATCATGTCCTCTTTTGGGCCGGAAAGCTTTTCTTCATCGCCATGTACATCGTTGTGCCGATCATGGTGCTTGGATGGAAGCCCTGGCTGGTTGGGTTTTTTGTGACCCAGTTCACCCTAGGTCTGACGCTGGCCCTGGTGTTCCAGCTTGCACACGTCGTGGAACATGCCGAATTTGAATCAGCCGGTGTCGATCCTGTGAAGATTGAAAATGAATGGGCCATCCATCAGGTCAAGACCACGGCAAACTTCGCAGCCGGCAACCCGATCGTAACATGGATGGTAGGTGGTCTCAATTACCAGATCGAGCATCATCTGTTCCCCCGTATCAGTCATATTCATTATCCTGCATTGAGCCGGATTGTCAGGGAAACCTGTGAGAAGTTCGATTTGCGTTACAATTACTTCCCAACGACGCGAAAAGCCATCGCCTCTCATTATCGATTCATGATGGACATGGGTAAGCACCCATGATGCCTTGACATAAATAAAAAAGGGTGTTCTGATCGAACACCCTTTTTTTATGCCCTGGGTCTGTATCCGGAAGCTTCAAGCAATTGTTTTGCTCCGAGCTTGAGCAATGCATCGGGCCTGGTATCCGGATGTTTCTTCATGTATGTGCGGATGATTTGTCGGCCAGTGAACAACGCGATGTGTCCGGGTGAACCGTCTCCCAGCTCCATTGTCTTGGGGCCATCACCAATGAAGTCCCTGATACGCATGGGATCAGATACATAGAGGAGTTCGTTTTGCAGAAAAAAGTTCCATATCAACGCCTCGTTTTCTTCCGCACCTTCTAGCTGCTCAGCGGTGTATCCCAACTTCAAAGAATCCGGAGTCTCAGGCATGAATAAGTCCATCAGATACATTCTCTTGCCTTTGTCAATCATGATGTCGAGCAGTGTTCGATCTCCCGGCATACCTGCAAACAAATCATCGATCATGTTCTTGGTACAGTTTACTGCAATCATCTCCGGTGTGAATCTGCGGGAAACATATGCAGGATATAATTGCAAACCTTCCCTGGTATGATAAATCGGTTCATCCGCCCCGAGGTGCAGTTGCAAGCCGGTACCGAGCCCCTCGGGTGTGATGATATCACCGTAACCTCCTGTTTTTCCTTCGGCATAGGCATCCAGCGGCCCGATGAAAGTGTACAGTCGTTTTGGGAGTTGGTATGCCGGGAAATAATGGTGGATATGCTGCATGCTTCCAATGATCTCACCGCTTATTTCAGACATATCCCCAAAGCGCTTGGACGACAGATCATGAATGCCCCGGTAATCGCTTAAGAATCTAAGAAAGGCCTGTCTGGCCAACTCTGAGCTGTCGTCATTCGGTATGCCCAGGATCTGTTCCGTGAAAAAGGGCCCGAATGCGGGATGTTTTTTATTCAACCCGATGATGGCTGATGTGATATCCGTTGTATCCAACGCGAACAGATCATGCTCAAACCGAACGATATCCAATTCGATCCTGATGCCTGAGACATCCGGACTGCTGTCGTTGGAGCACCCGGCAAATATGACAATCAGCAAAAGTGACAACAGCCATTTCATGGATATAAATTTGTGGCGAATCTCCGCAAATGACGTCATATTCAGATCTCGCCCAGGCGAATCTGCCGGATTTTAACGATTTACATCCGCAAGAATGTCTGCAGTTCCGTGGAATCCGTCTGATTTGTGGCGATGAATGCCGAATTTTGAGCCATGAAAGTCTTTGTTGCGCAGCAGAACTATCATATTGGAAATTTCGATCGAAATGTGGATCTGATCCTTTCCGCATTGAAGCGTGCGGAAGAAGTCGGAGCAGATCTTGCCGTGTTCACGGAACTTTGTGTTTGCGGATATCCGCCAAGGGACTTCCTTGAATTCGATGATTTCATCCGTCAATGTGAGGCCGCGGTGGACAGGATCCGGCAGCACACACACCGTGTGGCGGCGATCATTGGCGCTCCGGCCCGTAACCCCGATCCCAAAGGGAAGGATCTCTTCAATGCAGCCTGGGTGTTGCACGAGGGGGAAGTAAAAGCCGTTGTCCATAAGACACTCCTGCCCAATTACGATGTCTTCGACGAATACAGATATTTCGAGCCTGCCACGGAATGGAAAGTCGTTTCGTTGTTGGGCCATCGCATCGCGCTCACCGTCTGCGAAGACATTTGGAACCTGGGAGACAACCCTTTGTATCGGATTTGTCCAATGGATGAACTGATGCATCAGTCTCCTGATCTGATGATCAATATTTCTGCCTCCCCATTCGATTATGACCACGATGAAGATCGAAAGGAAGTCGTCCGGCAGAACGTACTTCGGTATGGCCTACCGATGATTTACACGAATGCGGTCGGATCCCAGACGGAAATCGTGTTTGATGGAGGAAGTCTGGCCTTTGATGCATCCGGCACGCTGGTGAAGGAAATGGCCTATTTCCGGGAAGATGAATGTCTGCTGGATACTGAAACATTAATGCGGCGCTCACAACAGTCCGAAGCGCCATCGATTCAAACATCCGTTCTGGAGAAAGACATGCGGGTAAAACGGGTCGATGATCCGGATCAGATCATTCCATATCTGACATCTGCGCATAACATGGCCCAGGTGCATGACGCGTTGATCCTCGGTATCCGGGACTATTTCTCCAAGATGGGATTTAAAAAGGCCATATTGGGCAGCAGTGGGGGCATAGACAGTGCCGTTACGTTGGCTTTGGCCTGCGAGGCATTGGGGCCCGGGCAAGTCCGAGCGGTGTTGCTGCCATCGGAATTCTCTTCCGGGCATTCTGTGGATGATGCCGTTGCGTTGAGTAAAAATCTGGGCAATCCTTATGATATCCTGCCGATCAAATCTGTGTACGATACCTTCCTGAATACGCTGTCGCCCATCTTTGGGGATTTGCCTTTCGGGTTGGCTGAAGAGAACCTGCAGAGTCGTTCGCGCGGAAATCTCCTGATGGCCATCGCCAATAAATTTGGTCTCATTTTACTGAATACGTCAAACAAGAGTGAACTGGCCACCGGTTATGGCACGTTGTATGGCGATATGGCCGGCGGACTCAGTGTGCTGGGAGATGTTTACAAAATGCAGGTGTATGCACTGGCGGAGTACATCAATCGGCATGGCGAGATCATTCCGCAAAGCATCATAAGTAAGGCGCCATCCGCTGAACTGAGACCCAATCAGAAGGACAGCGACAGTCTGCCAGACTACGCCTTGCTCGACAAGGTACTTTTTCAGTATATCGAGAAAAGAAGGGGGCCGAGGGAAATCATCGCCATGGGTATTGATGAGGCGCTGGTGAGGCGCGTGCTGAACATGGTCAATGCAAATGAATATAAGCGCAACCAGTTTTGTCCGATCATCCGGGTCAGCAGCAAGGCTTTTGGCGTGGGCAGGCGCGTGCCGATCGTAGGTCGTTATCTGGGTTGAACATCATTCACCATACGATAGTAAGCCGGACTGTCACGGTTGGAATTGATTACCTTGCAGTATGACCGCACGCGTGTATAAATCGACCGGCAGCTGGTATGTGTTGAAAGATGCTTCCGGCCAGTTCATGAACGCACGCATGAAGGGTCGCTTCAAAATGGATGGACTAACCTCTACCAATCCTATTGCGGTGGGTGACATGGTTGATGTGGAACCTGAGTCAGGTCAGGAGACCGGCTGGGTGATTGCAGGCATCCATGATCGTCGAAACTATGTCAACCGGGTATCACCGGCCCGTCGTAAACGTCATCACATCATCGCATCCAACCTCGATCAATCGTTGCTGGTCGCCACACTGAAGGATCCTCGCACTTCCATGGGGTTCGTCGACCGGTTTCTGATCGCCTGTGAGGCTTATCATGTGCCGGCGATTATCGCGATCAACAAGTGCGACGATTTTGATGATCGGGAAGAGGATATGTTTCTGCAATGGAAGGCTGTGTATGAGCCTGTGGGGTATCAGGTATTGCGTGTCAGCGGCACAACGGGGGAAGGTATGGAGGCGCTCCAGGGCTTGTTGGCTGGGCGTATTACATTATTCAGCGGTCATTCCGGCGTAGGCAAATCCACGCTCATCAACAGACTGATGCCCGGACTTGATTTACGGACGAAGGAGGTCAGTGATTGGAGTGGCAAAGGGATGCACACGACAACTTTTGCAGAGATGTTTGATCTGCCCGATGGTGGTGCGATCATTGATACACCTGGTGTTCGGGAATTTGGTTTAGTTGATATTGAAGAGCAGGAATTGGCGCACTATTTCCCGGAAATGCGTGCACGCATGCATCAGTGCCAGTTCAACAATTGCCAACATGTGAACGAACCCGGTTGCGCTATTAAAAATGCCGTCATGGCCGGGCATATCTCCGAAGAACGGTACATCAGTTATTGTACCATCCTGGATGGCCTGGATGAAGCATAGGCAATTCAGATCCTCGACAAAACACCTGCCAGTTCAACAACGGCTTCATTGTCTTTCCGGGTGGCATCATTGACGCGTTGCGGAAAAATCGATACACCATCATAGATGTTGAAATGAAGCGTCAGGGGTTTCCCTTGAAATTGAAAATCCCAGTAATTCGTTTCAGAATCATCCTGTTTCCTGGTAAAGCGAATCTTGAGTTTGTCGGACAGGATGTCCGCCATACGGTGGAAAAGATCCACCCCGCAGTATTCTGCAATTACGGCTTCGGTGCATCCGAGATCGTTACGGAGGGTTAGCGTCATGGTTTCAGGTTTATGGTCAAACCCGCATTTTCCGGGCTTTTGGTACTTTGCCGCCTTGTAGGATCCGCTCAGCACCTAAGTTTTTTCCGTTTGTCGGGCAGCCGTATTTTGGG
>JBEEMB010000009.1:0-3170 GCA_041167815.1 Bacteroidota bacterium
TTGCGTGCGTTGAAACCCGCCAGCTCAAGTTGTTGTCTGGTCTGTTCTGTTTGCAGACGAAGCCGCTGTAGATCGAACTCGGTCTGCCAGATGCGATAAAGATTCCTCTTACCTGCATAAATGGGAATCTGCAACTGAGGGCCTCCGAGGTAAAAGAATGACTGTCTGTTCACGTTGAAACCGAAGTCCTGGGCAGAAAAGTCCAGAAAGGCGTTGAGCCTGGGTTTTTTATAGGATCGGTTCATCTTCAGCACGTTATCTGTGATGGCGGTGGCGATACCCAGGGAACTGATCTCCTCTCTGACACTAATATTCAATTCGTTAACCATCAACGATTTCAGTTGTGCATCGGAGATCTCAGCATCTTCTGTGAGCACGAACTCCGTTAAGGGACGATTCAGTAGAAAGTTTAAATAGGCTGCTGCATTCTGTGCTGAATTCCTGGCATTGAGTAATTGGTTTTCCACACTCAGCACCTCACTCTCCGCACGTGTGACATACGCCGGCAGTCCTTTGCCATTGTTGAGGAGCGATTGATTGACCCTTAGGTTTTGACGTACCAGTGATAAACTCTCCTCCAAAATTATCACGGCCCTGCCAGCCATCAGATACTGGTAATAAGCCTGTTTGATTTCTTTGGCGAGCTCCCGTTTGTAGATGAGGATGTCGTTTTCTTTTAATTTGACTTCCTGCTGCTTGATGTCTCGGTTGATGGCAATCTCTGGATGAATGACAGGCATGGTCGTCTTGATGCGAACATCATAAAAGTTATTGGGAAGGAACTGTTCCTTGACATTGCTGACGACCGGAAACCGGTTCGATGAGGTCAGCTGGTTCAGCGTGCTGTAAACAGGATTGAGCAGATCCCCGATCGGGATATTGATGGAACGGCCGCCCTGCGCCAGGGTGTATTGTGTCTCGAACCAGGTGGTGGGAAGAAACAGGCTGCGTGCCTCTTTAATGGCCAGCAACCCCTTTTCCAGTTCGACCTGTTTATCCCTGATCACCAGGTTATTGCTGAACGCCGTGTCAATGTAGCGGTCAATGACACCTTGGGCCTTTGTACCTGGCGAAAAAATAATCAGGATCAGAAAGGCAACGACTGCATGGTGCTGAAAATGTACACGGAAAGACAACCGGATGGGATCAGCCATCGGATAAATGAGTTGGTTGTCTTCCGGCCTTGATTGGTTCCCTTGCAAATATTTTGAAGGAAAGAAAGAACATCCACCAGCGGAAAACCGGGTCTTCGAAGGCCTGGTTGTATTCATGATAAACGCTATTTATATGCTGAACAACGTTCAGTATTATGTAAAAAAATTTACGCCTGACGTAAAAGTTTAATGAAATATTCCATGCCGTTTCGAAGCAGTTCCGTCTCCTGTTCATGCTCATAAGCCTGGCAGCGTTCACGACAATACAACGCGCACATTCCATGCAGCGCAGACCAGACCATGAAAGAAAGGTATTCCACATTCATGCCTTTGAAATGCCCCCTTTCCTGACATTCACCCAGGACCTGTCTGAGGAAATTCAGCGTCCGGTCGCCCATTTCCCATTTCTCACGGTCCACTCCGGCATTGATCGGTGCCTCCATGATGAACATGAGATCATACAAATCCTTGTTGTGGTAGGCGAATTCCATGTAAAGTCGACCCATGGCCAATAGCCGCTCCATCGGATCAGACACCAGCTGAAGGGGCTGCATCATCGACAAAAGCCTGGTGAAACCCTCCTCATGCAAAGCATGAAAGATGTCATCCTTGTCCTTGAAATACAAATAAATTGTACCGGGACTGTACTCGATTTTCTCTGCAATATTGCGCAGACTGGTACTGTGGAAGCCTTTCTCCAGAAAAATCTCCTTCGCTGCGTCCAGAATAGTACGGCGCATTTCAAGTTTCTCTCTCTGTTTACGTGAAGCGATGGTCATGGAGTGAAATCAGGTACAAAGAAAATGAACAGTGTTCATTTTTTCAAATTAATGTTCAATTCCGGCATCTATCAACAGACACTGACCATCATAGAAACAAAAATTGATAGCGTAAGGATGATGTCATCTCCAATCAAGCTTCCATCACCACCCTGAAACCTACATAACTGGCACGCCCTGATGGAGGACGCCTGCTTCGTGCACGTACGGCGCAAACTTCTTTATGAAACAAAAAACAACCTCCTCTTAACACTTTGTTGTTTCCAACAGACAACCTTCCGGTCGGATTTTTCATTACCGGTGAAATTGGCCAGGGACAACCCGCATATTTATTCGAATACACATCGGAACACCACTCCCAAACATTGCCACTCATGTCATACAAACCGATATCATTCGGTTTTTTTAATCCAACATTTTTGGGACGATTGTTACTGTTGCCATGATACCATGCCACATCATCAACTTTGTCAGAGCCGGCATAACGGTGACGTGTACCTGCAACTGCCGCACGCTCCCATTCCGCCTCTGTCGGCAGGCGAAATTTTTTTCCGGGAAACATGGTGGTGAGGGCCATACAAAAATCATTCGCTTCATCATGGCTGACATTCGTGACGGGAAGACGCAGACCGCGGAATTGTGAGTGGTTGAATCCCATGACAGACTCGAACAAATCCTGGGTGACAACGAATTCTGATAGATAAAAATCATCCAGCTGAACCCTCACCATCGGCCATAGATCATCCCGGTCAAAGTTGCTGCCCATGAAAAACAAGCCTCCTTCAACCCGGATAAATCCGGTCATACATCCAGATATGTCAATCTCCATCCTCAATGGCCACCAATTTTGGATCAGGAATTTTTGAGTGAAGATGGAAAGAGATCAGGGGCTCCCCTGAATACCCTGCATATTTCATACTTGAGATATCGCGTCCCATTGAGGCCGCAGTAAACATAATTGAACAGGTGCCTGAGTTGATGGATGTTGTGCTCGATAGGCCTCAAACAATGGGCATCAATGTAGCCGCCCATGATCAAACCAAAACGCGTATAACGCCAGTTACTTCGATTGATTCTGCCCTTCAACTGAGTCCTTTGCCCCAAAAGTCTGGGTACCCTGCCATTCAACTGAGAGATGGGAATGCGGTCGGAAGCCAGCCATGCTGCCTCGGAAAAGAAATACTCATCTCCCGTCCACCCCTCGCCTCTGGACCATATCTGACGGATCAATTCAGCA
>JBEEMB010000203.1:0-5011 GCA_041167815.1 Bacteroidota bacterium
TCGATCCGCCTTCTTTTTTCACCGCCGTTGTAAATGGGCCATCGAAGGGAAAAGCTCAGAAAACTATTACCGTACCAGTTGGTGAAAGGTTGAAAATTATTCGTGAAATTGCTGCTGCCCAAGTATCCTTCAAGATTCACCACCGGTAGCCGCTCAGCTTTCACCCGCGCAAGCTCCACGTTGCTGATGGCGGCCCTGACTTTTTCCACTTCCACTTCCGGCATTGGATTTTCTGAGCTGGAACTTCCCCTCTCAGGACCATCGGGGGGGATGCTGCTTTTCAGCATGTCCATGAGGCTTTCCCGGGGTTCTATCAACACCATCGTATCATATCCCAGCAGATAGCTGATATTTCCCTGAGCCGTGAAAATTTCCAACGCGGTTTGATCAAGATCGTTGGTTGAAGAACGAATGCGAAGCGTCGCCTCACGCAGGTCGACCTCAAGGCAACGGCCTTCTGCCAACAGGCCTTCTATCAATCTCGCATTTTCCAGATTTCTTTCCAGGTCCTTGCGCATCGAGCTGGCTCTGGATTGCGCAAGCAGTAGCGTATACCAGGCTCCGGCAATTTCCACATACCTGTCTGCCGCCAACCTTTTCTGCTCTGCATCCGCCTGTTTTTCCCCCAGCATGCTGCCCTGAAGGGTGGCCAGTTTGACAGGGTCATAAAGGGGTTGCGTCAGCCGTACACCCAAGCTGTTGTTCCAGGGCGTGCCAAATCGAAGCGGCACCAGGTCCTTGGGGTCTCCGGCGGGGTTGAATGCATTACCCGGCAGCACACTGGTAGGAATAATGGCATTGTACCGGATATCCGATTCAGCCACCAGCTTCGGCAGATAGGTTGCCCTGGCACTTTGGGTAAGAGACCGGGCATAGGTAATATTCCGCTCCGCATTCCTGAAATCGGGTTGCTGACGACGGGCAATATCAAGGACTTCTGACAAAGTCATACGAACTGGCGGCCGTTGTGCCATGACCGGAAGGACTCCGATGCATATCACCGAAAAAAAGATCTTTAAAAGCTTTTTCATGTTGAAATTGTTTTATCCCCTGAAGACGGAGGCCGGTTCAAGGGAAACAATACGACGGATGGCAAAGGCCGCGCCACCCAGGGAAATGAACAATGTGACGAAAAAAAATCCGGCAATCAAGACCGGGGAATAGGTGAATACCGTACCCGCCTTGCCCACGCCCTGCCGGAAAAGATCAATGAACAAATACCCAACCGTAAACCCGGCAAGAGAAAAGAGAAAGGCCTGCAGGAGGATAAGCCGGATGATATATCCATTGGTTGCGCCGATGGCTTTCAGGGTGCCGTAGTCACGAATTCTGTCGAGCGCGGCAGAATACATGGTCAGGCCGATGATGAAGAAGCCCGCAATCAATGCAAAGACGATGAGCGACCCGATACTGAAACCAATACCGCTGTTGGTCAGCAAAAAACCGACCGTCGATCCGGCAAAGTCATTTGAAGTCCAGGCCCTGACACCAAAGATCGTTCGGTTGATGCGGTCACGAACCGCGGAGGGGTCTGCCCCCGGCTGCACATCCACCAACACCGCACTGATTTCGGTATTGCGGATATTACCGAAATACCTGGCCTTTTCAATGGTCGTGAACATGAAGATCCCCCCAAAACCGCGTACGCCACTTGTTTGCACGGCAATGAATGCATGTTTACCGTTGATCTCGAAGTTTGTTCCCAGACCGGCCTGTCCCAGTGAGGCCCGGTCGAAATAATCGGCGCTGACAGCGCCATCCTCGAGCATCCGTTCCAGGTTTCCGCCAATGATCTTCTTGGGATCCAGCCCGATGCGGAAGGATGGGGCATCACTCCCGATCAGCTGTACACCCGCGGTGGTGCCGTCGTCGAATCGCGCTGACCCTCCCGCCACCACCACCGGGTACACATGCGCCACCCCCTTCACGCTCTCTATCTCCCGCAGTTTCCGGATATCCAGCTTGCCCAATGCATTGGCATTAATGGTCTTGCTGTCGACGATCCAGAGGTCTGCACGTGAATTGGTCACCAAGGCCTTCATGGCATTGGTGAGGAATATGAAAATGCCGGTCTGTTGCCCGATCAGGAAAATACTGATCACGATGCCGATGATGATGCCGACACTTTTGGCCTTATCGTATTTCATGAACTGCCATGCGTATCTGAGCATTTCCTGAGGATTTATCGAATGGTGATGACGCAATCAGCCTGTCTGTTGATAAGCAGGTCCTGGCGATCCAGTATTACCCGTACTTCCCGCACCCGACGGTCTTCCTTTACACCGGCCTCATCGCTGAACAATGACTTACGCTTGAGATAGGGAGCGGCATATGTCACCCTGCCAAGAGAGATGGTATCAGGATATCCCTTGTATCGGATGAACGCCGGCTGGCCGGGTTTGATCTCATCCGCAAAAAGTTCATCGATCTCGCAAAGCACGGTGAGTTTTCCGTCCGGCGCCAGCTGCCCGAAGCGCTGACCGGCGACAAGCCCGGCACCGGGCTTCGCCGTACATTCCAGCAGACGACCATCCTGGAGCGCCCTGACAGTGTACCTTTTTTCATTCGTACGGGCGGTGTTCACCTGTTGCTCGATCTCAGATATCTTCTTTTCTGTCAAACGCAGCCCGGCCGACGCAAGTTGAAGGGCGATCCTTTTGTTTTCGAGTTCGGTCCTTGCATCATCGAGGGCTTGCTGAGTTTCCGCCTTTCGATCTACCAATCTTTTTGTCCGCCCAAAGTTCGATTCCGCCTGCTGCAGGTTATTGCGGGCGTCCGAGATGTTCACACGGTCCACGTCAAGCTGCTGTTGTTGCGCAGCCAAACGGGCTGAAATCTCCGCCGTCTGGGCCGATGAAACAGTGTGCTCGATCTCCAACAGCGGCTGTCCCCGCTGTATCCGATCGCCTTCTGCAACGAAAACCTTGCTGATCAGCCCCCCGGTTTCACTGGCGAGGTCGGTGATTCCGCCCTCCGGCTCGATCCTGCCGGTCCCTGATACCTGCTCCGCCCTCGGCCTCGACAAGGTATCCTTGTTCGCCGCAGTAACCGAAGCACCTTCTTTTTTCTCAGAAGAACAGGATACAATGGAAAGCAGCGTGATCGCAAAAAACCAGTGTCTTCGCATGATTCTATTATATGGGTTCATTGAAATCTGTTTTGCCGATCTGTCCGTTTTCGACATATATGATTTCGTCCGCATAAGGCTTCAGACGCATGTCGTGTGTGACGATGGCGACCGCTTTTCCAAAGGCCGCCTGTTTTCTCAATTCCTCCATCACGATATGCGCACTCTTCGTATCGAGGCTTGCTGTGGGCTCATCGCATAACATGATAGGAGCATCCGTCACCAGGGCACGCGCGATGGCAATCCTTTGCTGTTCGCCCCCACTCATCATCTTCGGAAGACTCTTTGCACGGTGAGACATATTGACCTGTTCCAGCACTTTCCTGACCCTGCCCTTGGCTTCTGTATCCGGAATACCCAGCAAGGTCAGCGGAAGCATGATGTTTTGTTCGGCCGTGAGCGGCGCAAGCAGGTTGAACTGCTGGAAGATGAATCCGATCTTATTGAGCCGTATACCGGCCATATTGCGCGCACTCAGCCCGGATGTACGTATACCATCGATGATCACCTCACCCGAAGATGGGTAGATCACACAACCGATGAGCGATAATAACGTCGTTTTTCCCGAACCGGAGGGGCCTATGATCAGGGTGACTTTCCCGGTAGAAAGCGCCATGGAAGAGGGTTTAAGTGCCACGATGACGCTGTCTCCGCTGATGAATTCCTTCGATGCTGCTATGACTTCGGCTATGACGGGCATGGCTGGTAGCAGGGGTTCGTTTGGGTTATTGATGCAGGATGACCGGGAAGGAAGGCCGACATGTGTTGATGCCATGAACCTGACAGGCATCCCAGGCATCTGTTCTCTACAAATCTAATTTTGTTTTTTGATACCATAAGATGAAGAATGGTTAAGCTACAAAGATCCAGACGTTTCAATTCAGCGAAACATTTACTTCGGATGCTTTTGCCGAAATCAGTCGTGAGGCGCGCTTGTATTTATATACTAAACAGCGGGTAGATCTATAACCTCGTCGGCATATAAACAAAGAAGCCGGGCAGTGGGCCCGGCTTCTTTGTACTCAATTAAAAAAACGATCATTTTTTCTCCGGCATCAACACACCCACCAGCTGCGTCGTCCCCTGACTCACCACCCTGGCTGCCTCCTTCACATCCGCCGTACTCATTGCATTAACATCCTTTTCCCATGACATGAACTGTGCAGCAGAGGTCTCGCCCTTGCGCAGCTGACCTAGCTTCGAAAGCCAGAACTCATTGGTCTTGACCTCCGTCCGGTAGGATTCCAGCCATTGTTTCTTCACCTTGTCGAGATACTTCTGATCCGGACCCTGATCGGCCAGTTTGGAGAGCTCGCGACGGAACTCCTTCAGCAGGGTATCTGCCTTCTCCGGACCGCAGGGCAGCTGGAGGATGAACTGGAATGACGGGTAGGGCGCCTTCGTCATCTGAACAGACGTGCCACCGCCATATATCCCCTGGATCTTCTCTCGCATCTCCTCGATGATCAGGATGTTCAGGACCTCGCTGAGGGCGTTCAATTTCCGGGCCATGGTGTAGGAATAGGGCATCTCCCCGGCGAAGATGCCGAGCACGAGACTCTTCTCCTCCTTGCCCTTTCTGAACTCAAATTGTTGCGGACCCTTCACCCAGCGAACCTTGTTGTCGGTATAATTGGTCTTGCGACCCGAGGTCGGCAGACTAGCCAGATATGTTTCGATCAGCGGGAGCAGGTTTTCCTCTTTGATGCTGCCGACGATCGTGAAATGCATACCCGTCGCGTCTCCCAGCCGTTCGCGATAGATGGCGAGGCTCCTGTCGAGGTTGATCTTATCGAAATTTTCCGCCTTCGGGACGGCCGTCGGCGCCAGCGGATTGCGCTGGAACAGGACCTGGAAGGTGGTGTCGATGAACGAGAATTGAGG
>JBEEMB010000242.1:0-7092 GCA_041167815.1 Bacteroidota bacterium
ACTTGTGGATGATGTGGTGACCACAGGGGCCAGTCTTGAAGCCTGTGCCCATACCATGCTGCAGGCAAAGCCTGCAAAACTCTACATCGCAAACATCGCCTATGCCTCACAGTAAACCGGATGATGTACTTTCGAAGGGTATGTGCAAGTATCCGTTGACCATATTCATAATGATCCTCTGTTTCGGGGCATGCCGAAAATCAGACTTCAACATTGCAGGCCCGGAATCGGTGAGATGCGCTGCAGATAACATCCGGTTTGACACGGTATTCACAACCGCCGGATCTGCTACCACCGGTTTTTTGATCCATAACCTAGAAAACAAAGCCGTTCATATCCGCTCCATGTCGCTAGCGAGGGGGGCTTCATCCATGTTCCAGATCAATGTGGACGGAGCACCCGGCCCAACGGTCAGGGATATCAGGATTGAAGCGCGGGACAGCATTTACACATTCGTGACCGTCAGGATAAACCCGGACGTCGCTACCAACCCCTTCCTGGTCAGTGACAGTATCATCCTGGAACTGGAAGGACGCAATCAGGCGGTCGTGCTGGAGGCCTGGGGACAGAATGCCCGTTTTCTCCGCAACCCCGTCATCACCACAGACACCCGATTCGATCGGAGGTTACCTTATGTTATCCTGGGGGGACTGCAAGTAGCACAAAACAGTCGTCTGACCATCGAAGCCGGCAGCAAGATCTATTTACATGCAGATGCCCCCATCATTGTGGACGGCAGCCTTGTAACACTGGGGACGTCTTCTGATCCTGTACGTTTCACAGGAGACCGGCTGGATGAAGGATACAAGGATCTCCCCGCCTCCTGGCCCGGCATTTATCTCAGGACAACCAGTGTTGACAACCACCTGACCCATGCCAGAATTCTGAATGGATTCAACGGCATCGTGGCAGAAGGCCCTGCCACCAATGGTCGCCCCAAACTGACACTGGACCGCTGTGTGATTGATCAGGCATATGAGGCAGGACTCGTTGGAGCAGGCAGTTCAATTGAAGCGGAAAACTGCCAGATCTCTAACTGTGGTCGAAATGTCCTTCTGCTGAAAGGGGGACAGTACCTGTTCAAACATTGCACGGTGGCCTCGTTCTCGAATACCTTCATCCCACATAAATATCCGGTGTTCTCCGTTCAAAACTGGGACAGCACCCGACAAGGTGTCACCACCTATTCCGTATCGGTACAAATTGATAACAGTATATTCTGGGGAGATGAAGGAACGGTGGAACATGAACTATTCACATCGAAACGTGGCACCAACCCCTTCCTCGTCAACATCCGCCATTCTCTGTTCCGGGGCCCCTCCGACCCCCCGCATGCCACCGTGCTGAATGGTATCAGAAACCAACCACCTCAATTCGACAGCATCAATACCTCCAAACGATTCTTCGATTATCGTCTCCAAAAAAAGGGGTCGCCTGCCCTGAACAAGGGTATTCCGGGACTGACCCTCAAGGATCTGGACGATAAAATGAGGGATGGGCAACCTGACCTTGGGGCTTTCGAAAAGCAATAACGAACAAGACGCCCTATCAAGATGTTTAACAGATAACACTCCTCAAATCAATCACCCATGCTCAACATTCTCATGCTTGCGACGATCATGAATTTTACCGGCGGCATTTATGATTTCAAAGTTCCCTCGCTGGATGGATCTGAAATTGACTTCTCAAAATTCAAAGGAAAAAAAGTGTTGATTGTCAATACTGCTTCACAGTGTGGTTACACAAAACAGTACGACGACCTGCAAAAACTCTACGAACAGTACAAGTCCAAACTCGTGATTGTAGGTTTCCCGGCCAATAATTTCGGAGGTCAGGAGCCGGGCAGCAACGATGAAATCAAGGAATTCTGCCGTAAAAACTATGGTGTGACATTCCCAATGGCAGAGAAAGTATCCGTTAAGGGTTCAGATATTCACCCGCTTTTCCAGTGGCTGACCCAAAAAGCCAAAAATGGCGTGATGGATGCTGATATCCGCTGGAATTTCACCAAGTTCATGTTGGATGAACAAGGCCGCTTGCTGGCTGTCTTCCCGAGCAGTGTCAAACCGGGAAGCGAAGAAATTGTCAAATACCTGAAATAGACATAAAAAGCCCCGGCGGGTTCCGAATCATTATTTGAACCAACCGGGGCTTCCCCCAATGACGCAAGAGCGAGTATCTTCGCATTTCTATGCAATTCTCCTCCGTCATCGGACAACAAGACGTCAAAGGCAGACTCAAGGCCATGCTCCGCGATGAGCGGCTAAGCCATGCGCTTCTTTTCCTGGGGCGTGAAGGCACGGGTTCACTATCCCTTGCCATTGCATTCGCCCAATATATTTGTTGTGACATGGTCACGGGCAGAAGTGCCAAAAAACCGCTGCCTGCCGCGGCCTCTCTTTTCGGAGACCCGGAACCCGAAATTGAACCTGCAAGTACACAGGTCCTGCCAGACGACAGCTGTGGGACATGCCCGTCCTGCATCAAGGCGGCGGGGCTGATGCATCCTGATATTCATTTCACGTATCCAACCATCAGTCGGAAATCCGGATCCCCGTCACTGAGCAGCGATTTCGCAGCAGAGTGGAGGGAATTCGTCAAACTGCATCCGTACGGAAATGACTTTGACTGGCTTCAATCCATCGGGGCCGAAAACAAACAGGGCAATATTACCGCAGCAGAATGCAATGAGATTGTCAGAGTGCTTAGCCTGAAAAGCTTCGAACAAGGATATAAAATCCATATCCTCTGGATGCCAGAATACTTAGGCACAGAGGGCAACAAGTTGCTGAAACTAATCGAAGAGCCGCCACCCAACACTTTGTTTTTGCTGGTAGCGCAGGACGACGCACGCATCCTGGCAACCATACTTTCCAGAACACAATTGATCAGAATTCCACCGTTGGAGCGGGACGTACTGGCTGAGGCCATTCGTGCGAGGACAGGCGTACCCGAACAACAGGCCCTGGCCACGGCCGTTTTGGCAGAAGGGAATTATCGGGAAGCGCTCTCCATTTTGCAGCACAACGAGGAAGACTGGCAGTCGATGACCAGGGATTGGTTCAATGCCATCCTGCGGGGCGGACCGGTGGCGCAGGTGAAATGGGTGGAAGAGATATCAAAACACGGGCGGGAAAAGCAAAAGCAGTTCCTGCTGTATGTCAACCACCTGCTGGCTCAAAGCATCAGACTGCGCTCCCTTGGTGATTTGGCACCCGCGATGCATGATACTGAGCGTGACTTTGCAGCCCGACTCAATAAAATGGCCACCCTTGCGCAACAGCAGGCAATGGTGGAAGAATTGGATCATGCCGCCTATCAGGTGGAAAGAAATGCCAACGGTAAAATACTCTTCCTGGCCCTCTCCATTAGATTTTGGCACATCATCAAGGACAATTCACTAATTTTGATTGAGTGAGGGTACGATCCGGAAAGTGAGACGGATGGGTGTGGAATCGTACTTCAGGAATATAATAGCGTACTTCATTGCTTCATATCTTCCCGGAAAAAGGATTTCCGTGTTTCGTTTCCACCTGAGAAACACCCCTGGACCCCGCAAGCGGTCCTCGGTTTGACGCGGTCAACCGACGAACCCTCCCTTGTCTGGCTGTCACATCGTGTGACGCCTCATTTCAACATATAACGAACTCAGACATGGGATGTACCTCTTGTGGGACCGGCAAACCCAATGGATGCCAAAGCAATGGCGGATGCAGCACCGGCAGTTGCAATCGCCTCAATGTGCACGATTGGCTGGCCAACCTGCCCTTTAGCGATCCGGAAGGTTCCTGCAGGGTTGTGGAAGTCAGTTTCAACAACGGCAGCAGAAAAGATTTCTTCAGAAATAGCACCTTGCAGATCTTTTCCAAAGGTGACATGGTCACCCTGGAAGGCGTCAACGGATTTGATGTCGGAAGCGTGAGCCTGACCGGAGAACTTGTGCGATTGCAGATGAAAAAACGGCGGGTGCAGGAACATGCGCCAGACATGAAAAAAATCCTCAGACGCTCCTCCGAAACAGATCTTCAAAAATGGCGGGAATCCAAAGGACGGGAAAAAGAAGCCCTGATTCGCTCCCGCGCCATCGCCCGTCAGCTGAAACTGAACATGAAGCTTTGCGAAGTGGAGATCCAGGCCGACGGTCGTAAAGCCACGTTCTATTACATCGCCGATGATCGGGTGGATTTTCGAGAACTTATCAAAGTGTTCGCATCCGAGTTCAGGGTTAAGGTCGAAATGAAACAGATCGGCGCCCGCCAGGAGTCTGCCAAGGTCGGTGGCATCGGCAGCTGCGGCCGTGAACTTTGCTGCAGCAGCTGGCTGTCGGATTTCAAGAGTGTAACCACCACCATCGCCAGATATCAGAACCTGTCCATCAACCAGACTAAACTGAGCGGCCAGTGCGGACGCCTAAAATGCTGTCTCAATTACGAATTGGATACCTATCTGGATGCGCTGAATGGATTCCCCAGGGATGCAGACAGCCTCGAAACCGTCAAAGGCAGAGCCAACCTGATCAAAAAGGACATCTTCAAAGGCTTGATGTGGTACGTCCTGCCGGATAGTAATCGACATTACCCGATGACCATCGAAACGGTAAAAAAGATCCGTGAGATGAACCTCCGCGGAGAAAAAGCACCTGAACTCGAAACGGCAGAAACCACCAATGCCCAAAAGGCAAAGGAGGCCACCCCGCAGTTCGTGGATGTGGTCGGCCAGATCAGCTTGCGCAGCCTCGAACGCAACAGTCAGAAAAGAAAACAAAGAGCCCGGGGAGATCGGGAAAAACCTGTGATTACACCTCAGGGGAAAAATCCCGCAGCGGCTCCTCAGCCACAAACTCGTGGAAACGAACCCCGCAGCGAAGGTGGCAAGCAGATCCAACCCGGCCCACGTCGGGAACCCGGACGCAGCCCTTCAGGAGGACAGCGACCTCCCCAGTCACAATCTCAGCCCCGGACCGATAAACCCCGGGAAGGAAACAGACTGAACCGTGGACCGAAAAAAGGCCCCGACAATCCATCAGAACCTGCCGCATAAACGCGTAACACCCAAATAAAAAGCGGGGCTGTGAAGATCACAGCCCCGCTTTTTATTTGGGTGTTACAAGAGATGCCCCAACTAACGAAGTGACTGATAGATCTGCTCGTGTATATTACTGCGGACATTCATGCGGAGCAGTTTATTACTGCCGTCGGGATGTACGCGGTTGGAAACAAAAACAAATACCAGATCCTGTGATGGGTCAGCCCATGCGCAGGTACCTGTGAATCCCGTATGACCGAACGTGAGCGGAGAAGCACTCAGCGTAGGATAAGGATCCTTTCTGGTAGGATTGTCCTTCTCCGGCTTGTCGAAGCCCAATCCACGCCTGCTGATATTGCTATGATATGCCGTAAACAGATCAATGGTAGAATCTGAGAGGTATCTGCGCCCGTTCATCACGCCCTTGTTCAGCAGCATCTGCATCAGTACCGCGATATCATAAGCACTGCTGAACAAACCGGCATGTCCGGCCACGCCACCAAAAAGGGCAGCACCCGGGTCATGGACATCGCCATGCACCAGGCTCCGACGAAAAATGCGCTCAGCCTCCGTTGGCGCCACCATGCTTCTGGGGAAACGCTCCAGCGGCTTGAAACCTGGACTCACCAAACCCATCGGACGGTAGAACTCTTTTGCCACAAAAGCATCCAATGGCAGACCGCTAATGGATTCTACGATCTTACCCAGGAAGATAAAGTCATTATCGCTGTAGATATAATTGTCGGGCTTCTCCAGTTTGCTCTGTACCATCCTGCGATACATGGTGTCGCGGAAATCATTCCGCAGATACATGCCTTCCGTCACCCGGATATCATATCCCAGCCCGGGCGTATTGCGATAATACCCGTCCTTTGGAATGCCGGTAGCCGTATCGATGGTTTCACGGTAAAACGGAATGAATGATTTCAGTCGGGCCTGATGCAGCAGGATATCTCGAATGCGCAGTCCCTCCTTGTCAGATCCGCGGGTCCAGGGAAGATAATCACCCAACGTCCCCTCCAACGACAAACGGCCCTGGTCGTATAACTTCATCACAGACAAGGTGGTCGCACAGATCTTCGTGACAGAAGCCATGTCCCACAGCATTTCCGGCTGTACCGGTACCATGCTGTCATAGGTCTGATAACCGAAGGCTTTTTCATATACGATCCGGCCCTTTCGCGCAACCAACACCACGCACCCCGGGGTGGCTTGCTGTCGGATGGCATCATGTGCCAGCGAATCGATCATGGCCAGGGATTCAGGTCGCATACCAAGGATATGGGGCGGAACCACAGGCATCAGTTGTGATGTATGCCCGGAACCTGCCGGCAGGTTTTCACAAATCGTTACCGGCAGGCGACCTGATGGCTGCAACCTTCCTGCCATCATTTCCCCGGCGACTTCCCGCGTGATGGGCTCGTCCTCATAGCATACCAACAGATTTTTTGTTTGGCATGCCAACTGTGCGGCATAAGGATTGCCAAACAAAACGACTGTGTGCGGTTTCATGGCGATGGCCTCGCGCCAGAGCTGCAGCGCCGGATCACTCATGCCAAACTGTTTGCCCGGAAAACGAGCCAAACCGTGAATGCTGATAACCACCGCATCATAGCGCTGGCGGATCAACTCCAGGATGGAAGGAACCCGCGCAGGGGATTGCCTGTAATCAAAATGAAAGACATCCGCATCATAATCCAACCGCATCTTTCGGGTGAACTCATTGTCGCGGCTCGTACCAAGCGAGATGAGCGCCACCCGACGGGAAGCACCGGGTGTAAGCGGAAACACCGAAGGATCTGCATAGCGTGCCAGGGTGACGGCCTTCAGGGCCACCTCGCGCCGTATCTCGGGTGATCGGCGATTCAGATCAGCCGTCAGCCCTTCAAGTCTGACCGGCGACATGTTGGCCAGTCCATAAGCATACTTGGCGCGCAACACCCGACGGACATGCTCATCGATGGCCGCCCAGGAGAGCTTGCGCTTCTTGATCGCTTTTCGGATACTCGCCACCGCCTTCGGGATATCTCCCGGAAGGCATAGCATGTCATTGCCGGCGATGAGGGC
>JBEEMB010000345.1:0-13954 GCA_041167815.1 Bacteroidota bacterium
GGTCATTTGTATGTGCTTCGGTATATGATCGGAAACGAGGCCGTTAAAAATAATCCGCTGCGTTGGGCGGATACCACCGTTTGTCTCGATTTGCAAACAGGAACATGGATGTCCATTGGTAAGGTACCAGACATAAAAGTAACAGGATCATCCCCTGCTGTAGTGGCCGCGCATGACTCCGGACTGTTAGTGACCGCAGGGGGGAGTCTAGAAATATGGAATTATCGGAAAAACAAGATTTTTACCACCATAAATGATAGTCTGCGTGCACAACTGCTCACGATCTTCGGCAACCAATACCTGTGGTTTGAAGGGGATAAGTTGTTTATCGGAGATGCCGTAAAAGGCAAGTTGGATTCTGTCAAGATCAGACCTGAGGATTTCGTTGATACCGGAAGAACCATTTACTTACCCTTGGATGAAAATAATTCGACGGGGTATCTGATGTTCGGAGGATTACTGCTGATCGGAGGGATGTTCTGGCTGATAAGAGGTCGATCGAAGCGTATTCCCCGACAACCAACAGCGGTTACCGGATCCGTCGTCGAACACCAACCCCCGGACCTTATCCAGACAGAAGCACCAATAAATGATCCTGTAGCCTGTGTGGATGCGCCGGAGGCTTCTTCCGTATCACACATGCAGGGCATCGATCCTTTCGATGCGGTCGAACGATCATTGCTGACCCTTCTTTTTGAAAATGATGTGACGCTGCAAAAACGGACAAGCACGCAGGAAGTGAATCGCATTCTGGGTGTTGGCAACAAAACCCTCGATATGCAGAAACGAAAAAGAAGTGATGTGATCCGGGCCGTAAACCGAAAGTTTCAACTCATTCATCCCGATCGATCGGCGGATCTTATCATGAAAAACAGAAGCGATATGGATGGAAGACTTTCTGAATACTATCTGAACCCTGCGGAGCTGACTTTCATCAAAACCTACCTGGATTGATGAACGGATTTCATTAAAATTGATTCTTCCACATCATGCTTTCCACCGGGCGATTGGCCTGCCCGCTGTATTTCGCATTCTGTTTGCGGTTGTATTTGACTTCGATTTCTCCATCCACCGGGAAATAAATCAGTTGTCCGATCGGCATTCCGTGATAAATTCTTACCGGTTGTTTAACGGAAATCTCCAATGTCCAATGCCCGCAAAAGCCGACATCTCCCTTGCCTGCAGTGGCATGGATGTCGATGCCCAATCGTCCGGTTGATGATTTTCCCTCCAGAAAAGGGACATGTTCGTGGGTTTCCGTGTACTCTTCGGTTACGCCGAGGTAGAAAATATCAGGATACAACACGTATCCATCCTCCGGAATTTCAAAATGCCGAATGGTATTGTGCTTTTTGGCATCCAGCAAATGTTCTTCGTAGGTGGCCAGATATTTCCCAAGATGTACATCATATGAATTACTGCCCAGGCAGGACCGGTCATACGGTTCAATGCGGATGGAGCCCTTCTCCATTTCTTCGAGTATGCGTTTATCTGAAAGGATCATACATGGAAATATCTGACAAAATACGCCAACATAAACCGAAATTGCAAAAGAAACCTATGCCACTCCATACCCATACGATTTTGAATGAAGGTCATACCTCCCTGTGGGTTTGGCAAATCTCGGAAACCGAACAATGGTTCCGGAGTCACTTGCCTGATATGACTGTGCCCGGGCATCCGAAACGCAGGCTTCAGCATCTGGCAGGTCGTTTCCTCCTGTCACAGGCTGATGCTGATTTTCCGTTCCACAATATACGAATAACGGATCACGGGAGACCTTATCTGGAGCATGGCGGCATGTACTTTTCCATCTCTCATAGCGCGGACATGGCTGCGGTGATTTTAAGCCGGAATCATCATGTCGGCGTGGATTTGGAGTTGATGACACCCCGGGTTTTGAAAGTGGCTCCGCGGTTTCTGGGTGTGACTGAAAGACAATGGATAAATGAATCGATAGGAAGCATGGATTTTACTTCTGTAAACCTTAATCATCACGCGTCCATGAGCTTATGTACCTTGCTCTGGAGCGCCAAGGAAGCCGCATACAAATGGCTGGGTATACCCGGCCTTGATTTTGCGGCCGACTTGGAAATCGAGGCTTTCAATCCCGAACAATCTGGATATATAAAAACCCGATTCCGGAAGGAGGGTGATTTCTCCTTCCGGATCGGGTATCAAAGTTTGGATCAAGGCTGGCTGACATGGGTCAACGAACCATTGAGCATTCATCATCCAGACATCCGGGATGTAGGATGATGATCCAACCTATTTCAGTGTGGCGATGAGTTTCTTGTTCAGCGTTACATAGTCATTGTTCTTTGCAACGGTGGCCAATTCCATAGACTTCTGCGCTGCCGCCAGTGCATCTGCTTTGCGGCCGAGTTTTGCATAACAGTTTGCTTTCTGG
This sequence comes from Bacteroidota bacterium, assembly GCA_041167815.1. GTDB lineage: Bacteria > Bacteroidota > Bacteroidia > Chitinophagales > Chitinophagaceae > Pollutibacter. The sequence goes on from JBEEMB010000345.1 coordinate 2,411, forward strand.
TGCCAAACCCAATACTGACCGGGGTTCATTTCTGTCGCTTTGTCGAACCACTGGGCAGCCTTGTTCAGGTCTTTTCCGTTTTCGAGATAGAAAAGGGCTGCTTGGTAATATGGACGGCTGTCGCGGTTCATCGCAGCATCGATCTGTGCCATGACTTTGGCCTCGACGTCCATTTTAATAGGAAGGGAGACAGCCGTACGGTCCCAGATCAGCATCAGCTCGATGGAGTTGTTTGAGACATTCGAGAACATCATCGTGAAAGTCTCAATGCTGAATGGGAGGGATTGAACGGAGGCATTCACACGCACCACATCCATTTCCGGCTTGTAAGCAGCAGGACTGCTAACATCGGTCTGCTTGGAAATGATAACGGTCCATTCTCCCGCATTTGGAATGGTCAAAAGGCCATATTTACCCGCAGGAACCTTCTTGTCTCCAATGATTACCTCATCCGCAAAACTGATCGTAGTAGCTGCATTGGCACCCGTACGCCATATGGCACCGTAAGGTACCAGATCACCGAAGATGGTACGTCCCTTCATATTCGGGCGTGAATAGTTCAGTTCGATGCTGGTCAATCCGAATTCCTGTTTCACGGTTTGACCGGTAGAAGCGGAGGGGACCTTTAATGCCTGTGCACCAGCCATCAGCAGAGAGCCGCAAAAGGCGGTCGTTAAGAGTATCTTCTTCATACTAAATTGGGTTTCTGCGAAGATACTCAGATTCAGCTTAGCCACACGGTCCGATCAATGCACAGATTGCCGGCAATACGCTAACATGCCCTATCCCTGGTTGAAACCCGGGTGATACCTCCGTAAGGTCTCCATCAGAAACGATCTGTCCAAGTGTGTATAGATCTCCGTGGTTGTGATACTTTCATGCCCCAGCATTTCTTGAACAGCCCGTAGATCGGCACCTCCCTCCACCAAATGGGTGGCGAACGAATGTCGAAGCGTGTGTGGGGATATCTCTTTTCGAATATCTGCAGCCCTGGCCAGATCTCGAATGATGTAGAAAACCATGACCCGGGATAATTGCCCGCCTCTACGATTCAGGAACACGATGTCTTCACAACCCCGCTGAATTTTTTGATGTGCCCGGATTTCTTCAAGATAAATCCGCAATTTCCGGATGGCCTCTGATCCCACAGGAACCATCCGTTCTTTGTCGCCCTTTCCGATTACCCTTAAAAATCCAATGTCCGGAAACAAGTTCGAACGCCGCAGGTTTGTCAGTTCGCTCACCCGCAACCCCGAACTGTATAGGATTTCAATCATCGCACGGTTGCGGGTCCCTTCAAGACCGCTATGATCGATGGCCTCCATCATCCGGAGGATTTCCTCGAAACTCAATACTTCCGGTAATTTGCGACGTAGCCTCGGCGCTTCAAGCAATTCACTGGGATCATGTCTGATGATGGATTCAGTCCGGCAATAACTGAAAAAGGATCTTAAGCCTGAAATGATCCTCGCCTGAGTAGTGTCGGACATGCCGAATTCTGCGATCCATCGAATAAAGGCCTGCAACGTTTCCAATTCAAGCGCTTCGGGAGCCATAGATGGTGTGGTGAGCTCCAGGAATTGCACCAATTTACGAACGTCGGATACATAGGCTTCCACCGTAGGTTCCGAGAGCGACCTTTCCAATAATAAATAGGTCCGGAATCCATTGATACAGGCATCCCACATGATGCGTAAAGATAGTGAGAGGGGGAGGGTCTGCTGTCTTTTTTGTTTAACTTGTGCATTCAATTTTTCATCGCTTCGTCATGGCAACCACCGCCCGTGCAGTCAATCTCAAGTCCTTCCGCAAAAAAGTAGCAGACCGGAAGCGCCGTATGCGCGCCTTTCTGACGCGTACCGAGAAAAAACCACCTCGAGGATTGGACAATATGGTCAAAAGCATCGATCAGGAGGTTTGGAAAGAGGTTGATTGTTTATCCTGTGCGAACTGTTGTCGGCAGATGACGCCTACCTTCTCCGAGTCTGATGTGCGCCGCATCTCAAAACATCTGGGCATGTCTTCAGATACCTTTCGGGAAAGATGGCTTCGCCTGGATCGGAATGGTGATTGGATGAACAGAAGCCTGCCCTGTCAGTTTCTGGATACCCAAACCAATATGTGCACCATTTATGAAGTCAGGCCGAAAGATTGTGCAGGATTTCCGCATCTGACCCGCAGGAAGATGACAGATTACATGGTATGGCACCGCCAGAATATCGAATACTGCCCGGCAACCTTTAGCATGGTCGAAAAACTCATGAATCAGCTGGCCGGTTTGAAAAAGCAAGGTCAATAGAGGTCCTCGATGTGGTCAATTTTAGCCGGAGCATTATCGTATAAACAAACGGCGATGACATCAAATCGAATCCATCTCCACTGAGGATTAGACTGGATGTAAGCACTGCCCGCGTCGATCATACGATCAAGTTTCTTTCTATCCACCAGATGTTCCGGTAATCCGTAGCGATCTGATCGACGGGTCTTTACCTCCACAAAATGAAGCCGGCCATCTTTGGCGGCAATAATATCCGTTTCATAGCGCCCGGATCGCAGATTGCGGTGTAGGATATCAAACCCTTTTTGCTTCAGAAAATCGACTGCCAGATCTTCGCCCTTGGCGCCTATAATCTTTTTGGATCGGTTTATGTTTGATGCCATATGCCTTATGAATGTAGATTATTATTCTTTTTTTTGTGTTTGTTTTGATCTTCGCTCAGTCTAAAACGTTTTAACATGTATATCATCACCGGCGTAGTGCAGCACTACGCATGGGGCGGCCGGTCATTTATACCTGAACTGTTGGATGTTCCCAATATTTCGCAGCGCCCGTATGCGGAGTATTGGTTGGGGGTACATCCGAGTGGTCCCTCACGTGTCGCACTTGATAACGGAGCTCACACCGGGCTTCCGGATCTTATTCGATCAGATGCCGCCAGATACCTTGGGAGCAATGTCCTCAGACATTTTGGCGCATGGCCCTATCTGCTGAAAGTATTGGATGTCAGGGGTATGCTCTCTATTCAGGTGCACCCAACACTTGAGGAGGCTCGTAAAGGATTTGCTGCCGAAAATGCCGCCGGAATTCCACTGGATGCCCCCAACAGAAACTATAAGGATCCTAATCACAAGCCTGAGGTCATGGTTGCCCTAAGCGAATTCTGGCTCCTGCACGGTTTCAATCACGCTATCAGGAAGGTGCTGGAGCGGGTTCCGGATCTGTCGGCATTGATCTCCGTATTTGATAATGCAGGGCTTGAAGGCCTTTATGGTCATGTCATGGAAATGGAGCAGGAAGCCGTGGATCGGATGCTCAGGCCACTGGCGGAAAGGATATTGCCGGGATACAGGGCTGGAAGCATCGATAAATCTACACCCGATTTTTGGGCTGCCCGTGTGATGGAGGAGGCGGGACCCGAACTTAGCGGTCTTGACCGGGGCATCTTTTCCATCTATTTTTTCAATGTCGTACATCTGCAACCTGGTCAGGCCATCTTTCAGGGAGCCGGTGTTCCTCACGCGTACCTGGAAGGCCAAAACGTGGAACTGATGTCGAATTCTGACAATGTTTTGCGGGCCGGCCTTACACCTAAGCACATCGATATCCCCGAATTGATGCGGCATACCCTTTTCGAAAGCATCGAGCCCGTGATCATGCATGGGGATCCCGCAGGAGTTCCACATCCGGCTTCCGCTCAACAGATTACATCCGTGCTCCGCAGATATCCTTGTCCGGTTCCGGATTTCTCAATCGACTGTCTGGATCTCAATGATGGAGAGGATTTCATAACCACAGCCGAGGGGCCGGAATTATGGCTGATGATGGAAGGTACTGTTCAATGGACGGGTGACCGGAGCCTCGAAACCACAAAAGGACAGACTGTTTTTGTGATTCCCGGCGAAAAAGTGACAATGAAGGCGCAAGGGCGTGTGCAATTATTCAGGGCTTTTGTACCCTGATGTCCAAAAGATGAGGAAAACTGAATGCATACAAAAGGCATTCGCACGTATTAATGTCTATTTTTGCACTCAAATTGCCAATTGCATGAAGTCTAACAGGGATACAGTGCTCACCTTTATGCTGCTCATTGCAGCAGCAGCTTTATATCGCGCAATGCCCGATCGTATCTGGGGATTTGCACCGCATATCGCCATGGCTATTTTCGGCGGATCTGTGCTTAAAAACCGCAGTCTCTCGTTCGGATTACCCGTTTTTTCACTCTTCCTGTCTGATTTGATATACCATGTCCTTTACTTGAATGGGTTGACGCCGATCAGTGGTTTCTATGACGGACAGTGGATCAACTACCTGCTCATCGGCTCGCTGACCCTCATCGGCTTCTTTGTGAAAAGCAACAACCCTGTTCAAATAGGAAGCGCTGCATTGCTTGGCCCCCTTGCTTACTTCGTCATGTCCAACTTCACTGTTTGGATCAGTGGCGGCGGCCTCCAACGACCCAGGACGTTCACCGGATTGATGCAATGCTATGCTGACGGATTACCATTCCTACAGACAAGCGTTTATGGCACGCTTTTCTTCAGTGCCTTACTCTTTGGAGGCTTTTACCTGATCAGGCAGCATGTCAGTCATCGTGCAATTGCCTCCTGATTGCCGTTCAATCTTATCAATGCTGTTATGCAAAATACTAAACCCGCCCTGAGGCGGGTTTTCTCTTTACATCCAGCATACCTTCAACAGGATCGTAGATTTTAAAATGGTTCCTGTCTTGGGAACGAAAGGTAAAATAGTTCAATACTTGGCTAATGCCCCCCATGCATGTTGTGCTTACAAGTCTTTTCTTTGTAGGAGTTTGATATTTAGCATTGTCACGACGATTGACCCGAAGCCATACCACCATGCAACTCAAGGATAAAATTATTTTTTTAACGGGCGGTTCTCAGGGAATCGGTGCGGAGTGTGCGAGGGCCTATGCCAGAGAAGGTGCACGCCTCGCCATAGCCGCCTTGGTGAAGGATGAAATTGATGAAGTGATCAGTGAATTGGAAGGGGAACATCTCGCGCTCCCCTGTGATGTGTCCGATCAATTTCAAGTAGAAAAAGCAATAAATGATACCCGGTCTTTCTTCGGACGCATCGATGCCATTCACAATAACGCAGGCATTGCGCATCCATCAAAATGCTTGCACGACACGACGATGGACGAATGGGATCGTTTGATGAATGTCAATGTGAAAAGCATCTACCTCACCACCCGATACGGATTTGAATTTTTAAAGTCGAGCAAGGGATGTATTTTAAACACCAGCAGTATGGTCGGTAGCATCGGCCAGTCATTGCACGCGGCCTATACTGCTACCAAAGGTGCCATCAACGCACTCACGAAATCCATGGCGCTGGATTATGCAGCCTATGGAATCAGGGTGAATGCAGTGGCTCCTGCCGGAGTTTGGACGCCCATGCTCCGCAACTGGGCAAAAGAACAACCCAATACGGCCGAAATAGAAACCTATCTCGATCAGATTCATCCACTGGGCTATTGTCCAACCGGTGATGTGATTGCGGACGCCTGTGTTTTTCTGTTGTCGGAAAAAGCACGCTTCATCACCGGAACCATCCTGCCGGTAAGTGGTGGCGCAGAACTTGGGTATAAGAGATGACAGGCTCCAATCTCATATCCTTCATGATCTATCAGCAAAGAAATCAATAAATAATCCTCAGTTCAGAAAGAAGCCCTTATTCAACGTTTATGATTGCTCGGATACATGTAGAAGACAGGCGGTTCACCCTTGAAAAGGGAGCGGGAAGTGACGCCATACATCGAGACCCCGTTTACTCTTACGCTGTCACCAGATTGCAGGATGATGGTGGCCTCGTCGGTACAGGTTTCGCCTTTACACTCGGAGCCGGAAATGATCTGGTCTGCAAGGCCGCATCATTTTATGCAGAAATGCTCAAAGGAAGAGACATCGAGGACATCATGTCCAACTTCGGTGATCTCTTCAATAAGATGTCCAATGAACAACAGTTCCGTTGGTTGGGACCGCACAAAGGGATTGTGCATCTCGCACTGGCATCTGTCACCAATGCCTGCTATGATCTGTGGGCAAAAAAAAGAGGCGTCCCCCTGTGGAAACTACTGATCGATCTGGATGCGGAACAGATTGTCAACACACTGGATCTGAGCTATTTGGAAGACGAACTGACCCGAGACGAAGCCGTGTCTATGATCCGTGACCAAGCAGCCGGGGCAGCACAACGATCGGGTATCTTATCCATTGGATATCCGGGATACGACACTTCCGTGGGTTGGTTCAATTACAGCGATGATTATGTACGGGAGAACTGTAAGAAGGCCGTCGCCAGTGGGTTTACCGCACTCAAGCTCAAGGTGGGTTCGAGTGACCCTGACCGAGATATTCGTCGCGCCCACATTGTCAGGGAAACGGCTGGCGATAATGTCAGGGTGATGCTGGATGCCAATCAGCAATGGAACCTGCCGCAGGCCATAAACATTTGCCGTCAGTTCGCCCCGATCAATCCATATTGGATTGAAGAGCCAACGCATCCCGATGATATCCTCGCACATAAAGTACTTGCAGATGCCATCAACCCCATCAAATTGGCGTTGGGTGAACATGTGCCCAATCAGGTGATATTTAAAAACTACCTGCAAACCCGCTGCGCCGGATTCATTCAGGTGGATGCCGTCAGGGTGGGGGGCGTCAGCGAATTCATCACCGTTAGTCTGCTCTCAAAAAAGTTTGGTGTGCCCGTGGTTCCGCATGTGGGAGACATGGGGCAATTGCATCAGCATCTTGTCCTGTTCAATCACATTAAGTTGGGCCATGAGGCCCTGTTTCTTGAACACATACCGCATTTGAAAAAGCATTTTGTACATCCGGTCAACATTCAAAATGGAGTTTACGTGACCCCTCAGGAACCAGGCAGCAGTTGTGACCTGATAGACTGATCAGCGTTGAATAACCCTCAACACAGCATTATGAACACACGCCGCTACTGCATGGCATTGGATCTGAAGGATGATCCTGAACTCATCGCCGAATATGAAAACTACCATCTCCCCGAAGTGATCTGGCCGGAAATCAAGCCAGGTATCAAGGCATGCAATATCCTTCAGATGGATATATTCCGTGCAGGAAATCGGTTGTTCATGATCATGGAGACCATGGAGGATTTTGATCTGGCACGAGATTTCGAACGGATGTTGCAGCTGCCCAGACAGGCAGAATGGGCTGAGTTGATGGGCCGATTCCAACAATCACTGCCATTCGCAGGTCCGGGTGTAAACTGGGTCCTGATGGATAAGATATTTGGCCTGGACGAAGTCGCTGGAAAATAAATATAAGTATGACGCAGATTACCAAAAGACAGGCTTCTGGATTGATACTCCCACTACTCATTGTGATGTCGCTCATGTTTTTCTGGAATATGAGCCGTAACATCAATGATATTCTCATACCACACCTGAAGCGGGCCTGTCAACTGACAGACCTTGAATCATCGCTCGTCCAGTCAGCGTTCTTCGGGGCTTATTTTCTGCTGGCACTGCCTGCCGGTCAATATATCCAGCGCAAAGGGTATCGCGCCGGCATGATTGCCGGACTTCTCCTGGCTTGCCTGGGGGCCGCCATGTTTTATCCCGCAGCTGAAACCAGATACTATCCTATGTTCCTGTGCGCATTGTTCGTGATGGCGGCGGGATTTACATTTTTGGAAGTCACTGCCACACCATATATCTCAAAGCTTGGAGATCCCGAAGCCGCCTCCAGTCGTTTGAGTCTCTCTGCAGCCATTGGCTCTGTGGGCGCTACGATTGCACCCTACATTGGCTCCCTGCTGCTATTGCATGAGCAGGATGTGACCCAGCGTGATATGGCCTCCATGTCTGCCACCCAGTTGGCGGATTTTTTGAAGACAGAGGCAGATCTGGTCAAATTGCCATATCTGACGCTTGCCGGATTATTCCTACTGATGGTGATCATACTGGCCTTGGTGAAACTGCCGGCAGTAAGGGATGAGGACGATGGGCACTATGCTTTCCGGAAGATCTTTCGCTTCAACCATACGATGCTTGGCATCTTCGCTGTCTTTTGTTACGTGGGTGCTGAAGTAGGTATTGTAAGTTTCCTGATCAGGTATGGTACATCGATGGAATTACCGGGTTTGACCGAGCAGAAGGCAGCCCTGTTTATTACGGTGTTCATGGCCTTGGTATTGGTGGGTCGCCTGGCAGGATCCGTGATACTTAATAAATATAAGCCCTCACGCATGCTCATGATTTCTGCAGCAGGCGCATTGTTGTTGGTGCTCGCGGCCATGATCACAACAGGTTATTTCTCTCTTTGGGCGCTGGCGTTCGTCGGCCTGTTCACATCCATCATGTATCCAATCATATTTACCCTCAGTATCAGGGATCTTGGTGGATATACCAAAACCGCATCCTCTTTGCTGATCATGGGCATCGTGGGTGGTGCCATCGTCCCCCCGATCATGGGACAAATCTCAGATCAGTCTGATATCAGATATGCGTTCGTGATGCCAGTCTTATGCTATGCCTATGTGATTTATTTTGCACTGAGAGGTTCTTCCAGCCCCACTCCGGTCAAGTGATCAGGCGAATGTAAATAAATATAAATATGACAAGGCAGACCTGGATTTTCGTGAATCAAAGGGCTGTCAAAGATGATCAGTTTCCGGATTCATATCCTTCATCAACCAGTAAATTACCTCCATCTGCGGCAGACGTGGCGAGTTCGTCGCATCGATTGTTGTATGGATTGGACGCATGCCCCTTCACCCACACAAATTTGATATGATGCTTGCGCGAAAGGCTATGAAAGCGTGTCCATAGATCCCTGTTCTTCTTCCCTCCCTTGAAATCCGTACGGATCCAATTGCTCAGCCAGCCTTCCGATACAGCTTTGACCACATATTGACTGTCTGAGAATATGACAATATCAACACCTTCTCTTGTCAGCGACTCCAAAGCCACGATCACGGAAAGCAATTCCATTCGATTGTTGGTTGTCAGCCTGTAGCCTGCAGAAAGCTCCTTTCTATGGCCCTTCCAGATCAGGATGGCACCATATCCCCCTCTTCCCGGGTTACCCCTCGCTGACCCGTCCGTATAAATCGTGAGTCCGTTTTCGTGGATCATATTAAATATGAATCGAGCCTTCCAAATAAAGATTACAGCTTCCTGAAATGTGGATGCGATCTGCAACCCGGCATGTATGGAGCCAGCCCCCACGGGCCGATAATTGACGGGCGCTGAAGGATTCCCGACCCGTCTGTTGATGCCAATAGTGCGTAAGGGTGCAATGGGCTGATCCTGTGACTGGATCCTCATCAACCCCGGCTGCCGGACCAAAAAATCTGGACACAAAGTCACAGTCATCACCCGGTGCGGTCACAATGATGCCTCTCGCGGGCAATGTACCCAGCAATGTTAAATCTGGTTTTAGGTTTGTAACCGTCCCTTGGTCCCCGACAACAACGAGCAAATCAAATTTTCCTTTATACACATGAATGATGTCGGTACCAAGGCCATTCACCAACGCCTCGGGTGCCACATCAATCGGTATTATCGGGTCATCAGGGAAGTCCAGCGTCAAACTTCCATTTTCCCCCCGACGAACTTCCAGCCAACCGCTTCTGGAGAAAAGGCTGATGCGCTGCTGCACGTCCGGCAGGGAACGAAACAGTACAAAAGCCGCAGCGAGTGTGGCATGTCCGCAAAGGTCCACCTCGACGGTGGGCGTGAACCACCGAATGTGGTAATCATCCCCCAAGGGTATAACGAAGGCTGTTTCGGAGAGGTTGTGTTCGGCTGCGATGGACTGCATTACACTATCCGGCAGCCATTCCTTTAATGGACAGATAGCCGCAGGATTACCGGTGAATGGACCCTTGGAAAACGCATCCACGAAATAGACGGGAATCTTCATGTTCCTTTCGAGATTGAAGTGGGATAGATAATTGTCGGCTGTCGATGGCAAACCGGCCCCATCTGTCAGAGGAATGGCCTGTCGCTGTCCGGAGGTCGGAAGTGACAGGCCATGCTCAATCAAACAATTTATTCAGGTTATTTCAGGTCAGATCACTTTGTTGATCTTGATCATATTCGTGGGGAGATGCAGCTCCACCGGGATACTACCCGTGTTCACCACAATGTTGCCCGGCTTCAGGAAGCCCCTGTGTTTCAGGATCGAGATCTGGTCTGCCACGATATCATCGATGCTTTCTTCCTCTTCATAGAAAAATGCACGAACGCCCCAGCTGAGCGAAAGTTGATTGACCAGGGTCCTTTCCTTGGTGAAGATGTACAACAAAGATTTGGGGCGGTAACTGCTCAGCATAAAGGCGGTATAACCGCTCTGGGTCATACCGATCAGGGCTTCAGCTTCCGTGTCTTCTGCGAGTTTACAGGCATTGTAGCAAACCGCATCACTGATGAATTTGGGGGAATGGGGGAGTGGCTTGAGGTCTTCTTCCCTGTTGTATCTGTATTCGTTTCGCTCTACTTCAAGAATGATCTTTTTCATGGTTGCCACCACCAGTGCCGGATGGTTTCCTGTGGCGGTTTCACCACTCAACATGACCGCATCCGCACCTTCCAGCACGGCATTGGCCACGTCGGAACTCTCACTCCGGTTGGGTTTCGTCCGCTCGATCATGCTCTCCATCATCTGTGTGGCCACAATCACGGGTTTGGCGCGATGCAGACATTTTCTGATGATCTGCCTTTGAATAAGGGGCACCTGCTCCACAGGCATCTCCACGCCCAGGTCACCTCGGGCAATCATGATGCCATCGGATTCCAAAATGATTTCGCGGATATTGGTCAGTGCCTCCGGCTTTTCAATTTTCGCAATGACCTTGGTCTTGCTCTTGCGCTCCTGAAGCTTGCTTTTGATGATGATGATATCCTTGACACTTCGTACAAATGACAATGCGACCCACTCTAGCTGCTGGTCGATGATGAAGTCCAGATCAATCAAGTCCTTCTCTGTCAACGCAGGGAGGGAGATCTTTGTGTCGGGCAGATTGATGCCTTTCTTTGATGACAGGATGCCACCCAACGTGACTTCAACCTTTACATCTCCTTCCTTGGTGACTTCACGAACGATAACCTCGATCTTACCATCGTCAATCATGATGGTGTTACCGATTTTGACGTCTCCAGCCAGGTTGGGGTAAGAAACATAGATACGTTCGAGGGTGCCGACTACCTTTTCATTGGTGAAGGTAAGGATGTCTCCGGCCTTGACTTCCAGTGCATTATCCTTTATTTCTCCCACGCGGAGCTTCGGCCCCTGGAGGTCACCCAATATGGCGATGTTGTAAGGTTCAGTGGAATTGATCTTTCTGATATGATCGATGATACGGGCCTTGTCTTCATGACTGCCATGTGAGAAATTCAGACGAAAAACGTTGACGCCTGCCTTCACCAATCCGAGAAGTTGCTCGTAAGAGTCACATGCCGGGCCAACGGTCGCCACGATTTTGGTTCTATGCTCATGATGGTCTATTCCGGCCTGGTTGTCCATCTGCTGATGGAA
>JBEEMB010000144.1:0-3549 GCA_041167815.1 Bacteroidota bacterium
ACAAACTGAACCGTGCTGCCTGCATGCGGGCATACCGAGGAAAAGGCAGTGAAGCTGGCAGCGACATTTCCGGCGGCGATGCGGACTACAATGACACCACCTCCCGCTACGAAATCATTCACCGACAAGAGTTGATTCGAAAGATTCACCGTCAACAATGCAGTATTGCCCGGGGTAGGATTGGGTGATGGGTTGGTCGGGTTGGAAGGAGTGGCTTCGTCTTTTGAGCAGGAGGCCATCATACAGGCAACGCAGGTTGTAGCCAGGCTGCTCGTAACTATGTTCAGAAATGCCTTGCGATCCATGTGATGAGATTTACATTCCTACAACCTCATTATTCTTCTTATTGTTCACCCGCTTTTTGCATAAAACCACTGCTGTTGCCCTGTTTTTATTCAGTCTCTTTCTGCCTCATTGATCGTTGCTCCCCCTTGTTGTTGCGCGTAGGCGGATGGTGTCAGTTCATACACTTTTTTGAATTCCCGGCTGAAATATTTTCTGTCAGAGAATCCCACCATATAGGCGACTTCATAGACCGTCCGTTCCGGATCCTTCAATAGTTCTGCAGCCCTGCGCAGTCTGATCGATTTGATGAAGTCATTCACCGATAACCCGGTGAGCGCCTTGATCTTGCGATATAGGACGGGTTGACTCATAGCGGCGTGCTTGGCAAGCAGGGCTACATTGAATTCAGCATTCTCAAGGTTTTTCAGGATATAATCTTCGAGATCCGAAAGAAACGCATCCCTGACGGGTAGCGTGGCAGGGCGTTTTTCCGTTACCATCAACTCTTTGCGAAATACTTCCTGCAGTTTTTGTCTGTTTTCAATCAGATTATTGATTTGTGTAATCAGGAGTTTCAGGCTGAAAGGCTTGCTAATATATGCATCCGCCCTATGTTCAAGTCCTGCGATTCGATCATCCAGCGTCGCTTTTGCAGTCAACAGGATTACAGGAATATGGCTGGTTTCCCGATCCGATTTCAGCCGGTCACATAACTGAAGGCCATCGACAAATGGCATCATAATATCAGACACCACCAGGTCTGGGATTTTGTTTCTGGCTTTCTCAAGTCCATCTCTTCCATCTTCCGCCGCGAGCACATCGAATATCGGTGATAGGGACTCTTCCAACATCTGGCGGAGTTCTGCATTGTCTTCTACAACGAGCACAAGGGGTTTGTCAGACACCAGGGATGGTTCCTGAACCGGCTCCGGGATGTCTTCGAGTATGCTGAGTGTTTGCACGGAAATCTTTCCATCGGAATATGATGCTCCAAGTGCCGGAATCGTTACGGTGAACTCTGTGAAGTTGGGTTTACCGGATTTACGATCTGAAGATCGGTCGCTTTGGACGCTGATGTCACCACGGTGGAGTTCGACGATCCTGCGCGCCAACGCCAGTCCGATGCCATACCCTGTATTCTCTGTACCATGGTCCGTAACCTGGAAATAGTTATTGAATATCCTATTCAGGTTCGCCGGCGTGATACCAATTCCGGTATCCCATACCTTCAGTACGGCTTTTTGTCTGTTTCGTTCGATGGAAATACCTACACGACCCCCTGCCGGTGTGAACTTGATGGCATTTGCAAGCAGATTGGACACCACTTTCCCGAATTGTGCATGATCAATGGATACCATGATTGCATCCTTGGCATCCGGGTATTCCAGTTTCAAGCCCTTTGCCTCCGCCATTGGCTTGAAACCTTCCGTTATTTCGAGGCATGACTTCACGAAATCAACAGGTTCGCATCTTAGGTTGAGATGCCCGGTTTCCGCCTTTCTGAAGTCAAGTAATTCCTGAACGAGTTCGGTCAGTTTCACCGTATGATGGCGGACTGATGTCCAGATTGTTTTATGGACATCACTCTGCAACTCATCCATTTTTATTCTTTCGATTGGCGTGGTGATGAGGGTCAGCCGGGTTCGGATTTCGTGAGAGATATTTGTGAAAAAGTCCAGTTTATATTGTTGGAGCTGTTGTTCCTGATGAAACCGATGTCGCATCACTACAAATCTGATGATAAAGTAGATCAGGAAAAAAATGGCCGACAGGTAAATCATCCATGCCCACCAGGTCGCCCAGGGTGCTGGTCGGATGCGGATTGACAATTTTCGTTCCTCCGTTTCCCAAACACCATCGTTGTTGGCGGCTTTGACCCTGAGCGAGTAGGATCCTGCAGGAAGGTTGGAGTATGTCGCAGTACCTGTGGTGCTTTCGTGCCATTCCGTTTCGTAACCATCCAACAAATAGGCATATCGGTTTTTCCACGGTTTGATGAAATTCAGCAGTTGGAAATCAATGCTGAAATCATTCTGGTCGTGAGAAATGTCGATCTCTTCCAGCAGGTCAATATCGCGTTCGATGATGCCAGATCCGTCCTGCGGACTGATCGTTTTATCTCCGATCCTCAGGGAGCTGAAAGCGATATGGCTGGGCAGATCGTTTCGCTGGATCTCTGCCGGATTGAAAAAAACGATGCCATTCAATCCACCGGCCATGATTGTACCATCCATTGTTCGGTGAAAGGCATTGGAAGTGAAATCGTTTCCCGGGAGGCCGTCATGCACATTGTAAGAGCGGAATTCATTTCTTTCAGGATCAAAGCAGCAAAGCCCTTTATTGGTTGTAAGCCAAACCCGACCGTTCAGATCAGTGATGATTGCTTTTACATCATCAGATGGCAGTCCGTTCTGTCCGGTATATCGAATGACTTTGTTTTCACGCGGCATGATGCGAAAAAGCCCCTGGGAGGCACTGCCCACCCATAATTGATGGCGTTCATCTTCGAAAATGGTATTGATGGCAATCATTGCAGGCATGTCTGCCAGACCGGCGAAGGCAACATTCGTTTGACGGAAGCCCTGGCTTCCTGCTGTTTTTACCTGTAGACCTCTTTCCGTACCCAGCCAAACATTATCCATTCGGTCAATCCAAAGGGCACGGATATCATGACCATCAATATGCCGATCTCCTGTCGAATCCGGATGAAAGTGGATATAGGTTTGGAGGCTTTCATCATACAAATTCAACCCTTCATGCTCCGATCCGATCCAAAAACGTCCATATCGGTCTTCCCGAATCTGTACGATATCATTGCTGCAGATGCCATTGCCTTGACGCGGTTTTCGGATCCGGTTGAAACGACCCGTAGCTGAATCCAAGAGATTGAGTCCTCCGGAGTGTGTACCTACCCAAAGCCTGGCCTTGCTGTCGCGATAAATGGTCTTGACCAGATTTGATCCAATGGATTGTTCGTTGTTGACATCAAAACGGAAACTGGTGAATTGTCGGGTTAATCCATTTCTGTAATTCAGGCCGCCGCCATCTGTGGCAATCCAGAGACCACCATTCGGATTGCCGAGTATGCTGCTGATCACATTATTACTCAGTCCCCTTTCGCCATCTCCTGCCTGTATGGTGTTAAATGGCGTATTTCGGGCATAGCTGATGTTGACACCGCCATAGTAAGTACCGGTCCATATATTGCCTGTCCGATCAAAACATATATCGTAGATCGAATTCTGCGAAAGACTGTACCTGTCA
>JBEEMB010000150.1:0-3281 GCA_041167815.1 Bacteroidota bacterium
AACACCGAATCTCCCCAACTGTATCCGGTATTCCCCTGGGGGATATTTGGCTTAGGACGGCCCGGACTGGACACGGCCATCAATACCTGGAAATATGACACATCT
Organism: Bacteroidota bacterium; assembly: GCA_041167815.1. GTDB lineage: Bacteria > Bacteroidota > Bacteroidia > Chitinophagales > Chitinophagaceae > Pollutibacter. The sequence goes on from JBEEMB010000150.1 coordinate 106, forward strand.
GTCATTAAATTCCGAAGCCATGTCGGTTGGAAACAGGATAATATCTGGGCAGCAAGACTCGGACTGAAGGAAGAAGCATGGCGTCTGACTGCACTGAAACTGGATGATGGCGGCCGCAGGTTCCCGGCTTTCTGGGGTCCGGGATTCGACTGGGTGCCCGACCACAACCACGGCGGATCAGGGATGATCGGATTGCAGGAGATGCTGTTGCAATCCGATGGACGAAGGATCCTATTGTTCCCCGCATGGCCGAAAGAACGGGATGTGCGTTTCAGGCTTCATGCACCGGAAAATACCACGATCGATGCCGAACTCCGCGGCGGACAGATCGTCCGACTGGTCGTAACCCCGGCCGAACGGATGTCTGATGTTGAATCCTTCATCCCGATCCGGGATGCTCAGAATTGAAAATTCTGTAATTTCCCCGCCCGATGAAAGAAAGCAAGGGCGGATCCCACAAGAATATCTGGTACGGCATCGGCCGGCAACGCATCGAGATTCCGAAGACCATCCTTAAATCAAGAGTGGCCGCGAATCCGATGCTGAAGCACCTCCATATCTGCTCCATCGGATATTACCCCAAGGCCAAAGACCATTATACTTATAGGAAAAAAGGGTTGCCGGAAAACTTCCTGTTCTTCTGCGTCGATGGCAGCGGCTGGTACCAGATCGGCAAACAACGATACGAAGTACGCGCCAATGAATTCTTCCTGCTGCCCCAACACCTGGAGCATGCCTATGGCAGCAGTCCGGATGACCCATGGTCCATCTACTGGGTGCATTTCGGAGGAGAGGCACTCTCCGCCTTCAACGAAGTGCAGGAAGTACAGAAAAACTTCAAACCGGAACTCGTGCGCAACACGGGTGAAATCATGCCCGTCTTCCATAAAATCTACAAGACCCTTGAACTGGGCTATAGCATCGACAACCTCCTGTTCGCAAATATGTGTCTGTCGCAGTTCCTGACACTTTTCATTTACAACAAACGCCATTTCGCCTCTGCATCAGCAGATCGGCTCGACTGCGTTGACAGTGCAATTCATTATATGCAGGAGCATATCAACGATAATATTTCACTCATCAGCCTGAGTAAAACCTATAACTATTCTGTATCCAGGTTTTCAAATTTATTCAAGCAGAAAACAGGCTACGCACCCATCGATTACTTCCTGCAGATGAAAATGCAGAAAGCCTGTCAATTACTCGATTTCAGCGACCGTTCGATCAAAGACATCGCTTTCAGCATGGGCTTCGAGGATCAATACTATTTCTCAAAAAGGTTCCGGAAAATCATCGGCGTATCTCCAAGAAAATACAGGACGAACCGCAACGGTGGAGATGCAAAGTATGAAAACGATGGGAGCTGATGATCAGCGTTGTCTCACACGTTCGGTATCCTTGGCATGGGTGGATTCCCTGAACACGGGCTCCGCGGCCAGCACTTGCGTGCGAAACTGTGTGACAGGCCGCTTGCTCTCGATCAGCTCCAGCAACATCCGAATGGCCGTAGTACCCATTTCGAAGGCCGGCTGCCGAACAATCGACAAGGGTGGATCCAATAATTCCGTGATCTCTGAATTCGAAAAACCGATCAATGCCATCTCATCCGGGATCCGGATATTATTTTTTTTCAGAAAACGCAGACAGCCCGTGGTAAGGCGGTCGGATGTCGCGAAAATGGCATCCGGACGATCCTCCAATTCCATCAGCGAAGCCATGATCTCAGCGGCTTCAGGCTCCGCCTGACCACCTGGACGGGTATGACGGATCAACGCATCATCCACCAACATCCCATGTTTGTGCATCGCGGCCCGATAGCCGGCCTCACGTTCTTTAGTGATCGACAATCCTTCCACATTCGTGACCAGGGCGATCCTCCGGTAACCTTTCCGGATCAGATGGGCCGTGGCATCATAAGCACCTAGTTTGTTGTCTACGATCACCTTGTGTGTATCGATGTCCTGCACCACCCGGTCAAAAAACACGATGGGTAGGCCCTTCTGATGGAGATCTTTGAAGAGTGTCGTGTCCTCCGTCTCATTGCTCACCGATACCAACAGCCCGTCGATCGATCGGGATGTCAGGAATTGTATCTGCCGCAGCTCCCTTTCCGCTGATTCAAGACTTTGCGCAATGATCACATTGTAACCGCGGTCGATCGCCACCGACTCCACCCCGTTGATGATTTCCGAAAAGAAACGGTTCGCAATCTCAGATACGATGATGCCAATGCTTCGGCTCTTGCGCTCTCTCAGACTTACCGCGATCGGATTGGGTTGATAGTGGATGCTCCGGGCATGCTCGAGCACCCGACGCTTTGTTTCGGTGCTGATTTCATGGCTGTCACGCAGCGCACGGGAAACCGTGGAGGTCGAAAGACCCAACGCCTGCGCAATATCCCTGATGGTGACGGCTTCGTATCTCATGGCAGTTTCAACGGTGTCCTCGAGAGGTTATTGATACTGAAAATATACGCTAAATTCGGGAACGTTTGCGTAAATAAACATGAATATCAAATCATGCCCTTCCGCTTTCATGGCTAGATTGCAGGGCACACCCTTTATTATGACCAAACAAGAATCCCGACCGCTGCATCAGCTGCATGGTTTTGTAAAAACAGCTTTACTGATCAGTGGTCTTACCTGCTCCTTCCAAACTTTCGCCCGCATTCCCCTGCCAGTACGTCCGGTTTTCAAAAAAGATACCGCCAACATACTGAAATACGCGGCCATACCGGATGGATCGACACTCAATACCCGTCAGATACAATCCGCCATCGATGCCATCCATCAGAAAGGCGGGGGTGTCGTCCTGATTCCCCGCGGACTATGGATCACCGGCCCCATCGTATTGAAGAGCAAGGTCAATCTGCACCTGGCAGATGGAGCCCTGCTGCAATTCACCGACGACCACACACAGTATCCGCTCGTAGAAGGAAACTGGGAAGGCCTGCCTCAAATGCGCAATCAATCCCCGATCTCCGCATCAAAAGCCACCGATATCGCCATCACAGGCAAAGGCATCATCGACGGGAACGGCGATGGCTGGCGCATGGTCAAAAAAGAAAAACTCACGGAGAGTAACTGGAAAAAACTCGTCTCCTCCGGAGGATTTCTTGGCGACAACGGGAAGTCATGGTACCCCTCTCAAACATCCTTCAACGGTTCGAAATATTC
>JBEEMB010000156.1:0-4751 GCA_041167815.1 Bacteroidota bacterium
GGCCGGAACATGGAAGGCATCCGCAAGATCCCACATCAATCCTGGTTTCAGAATCGAAAAATCGAACTGCAACTGGGCATTTACTGCACCACCCCCGAATACGCCGGGGTGGCATACCACCTCGCCCGTAAAGGACTGCCGGGAATCGATATCGGCATCATGCCCGGACACGGCAGCGTGCGCACCGCCAACCACCTCGCCCGCATCCGAAAGAATGCGGAGGACCTGGCAAAAACCACCATCCTGTCGTGGATTGAATTCGACGGACTCATGTTCAGCCAGCAGAATCCCGTTGATGGCATCGAAGCCCTGTTCCGACAAATGGATACCCTGCGCGGAGGCCAGCAGCTGAACACCGTCCTCTTCAACCACTGGCGTACGGCTGAAAATGCAGTGGCAGCAAGGTATGCAGCTGAAACCACCCTCAAAGGACCGATCAACAGTACCAACTTCTATCATGAACAGGCAGCCACACTCGGACTGAAAAACCCGGAGCGATATACAACGGTGATGCATACCCTGGAACGACTCGACAGGATCTGCACAAACGACCTGCCCAACGTGGGTTTCTGCTGGATCGGTGCCTGGCTTTCAGGCGGCCCATACACATGGATGAACAGGCCCCTGTTGAAACAAATGGCCGCAGCTTATGACAGTCTGCGGATCGACGTCCATGAAATCACGAAGTCTCTGCCCGAAGGCTATGGGCGTGCACAACTTTCCCTGCTGGAAAACAGGCTGCTGACGAGCCATCTCTATTTATCCGCCTTTGAAACAGCCTGCGGGGTGCAGTCACTACCAAAGGATAACGGTAACGCATACACGAAGACATCAAAAGAACAGGCCGGACTGATGCTCGACCGTGCCCTGCGTCTGTACGATCGATATCTGGAAGCCCATGGAAAAACAATGCCTGACAGAGGATGTGAAGGAACGCTGATCAATCTATGGCATGGCCCGATGTATGGCGTCAAAGTGCTGCGGGAAAAAATAGCCGGGATTCCCATGGACGTTCCGGCACAAAAAACATCTGCGACCGATGCGCCACCGCTTCCCATCCTGATGGATATTCGCCGGTGATGCCTGATCGCAGATGTAAAAATAAATATTAATGAATGATGATCAGTTGGTCTTGACCTCCTGCTCCCAGCCCGTCGACTTCAGCGCCGGGTCATCCTCTTTTCTAAGGAAATCCCCGCCGTCTGACGCACCGCCGACACCCGCAGCCATCAACGCTTCATCGGGCACCACCTTCACCGGCTCCTGCCAGGAAGTGCTCTTGTCATTGTATGCCACATTTCCGAGTGAATTATAACAGGAGATGATCGACCAACGCGGCTTGTCACTCAAATTGGCCTCACTGCGATGCAGGATGTTGGAATGAAAAAACAACGCATCGCCCGGTTCCAGCTCGACGAAAACATGCTCCAGCACATTCATGGCATGCCCCACCATCACGGCATCTGCACCAACCTGCTCACCCGAAAAACCGTGGTTCACCCTGCCCATCTTGTGCGATCCCTTCACTACTTGTAAACATCCATTCTCCCGGTTCGCCGGCGTCAACGCCACCATGATGCTGATCAGCTGGTCAGGAAACAAAAACTGGTTCTTATACCAATATCCATAATCCTGATGCCATTCCCAGGCTCCTCCAACCTTCGGTTCTTTCTGCATCAACTTGGTATGAAAATGACACACAGGCGCGTCACTGTCCAACAGACGCGCCGCTCCCTGCACCATTCGCTCACTCCGAAGCATCATGCTGTACACATCCTCGCCCGGCGAAAACCAAAGCGTCAGCTTCGAATGCTTGCCCGAACTGTCAGTAACATTCGTGGCATTCGCCGCCACCACATCATCAGCCGTGGCAATTGAATAAAGTTTGTCCACCTCAGGACCACTGAAAAATCCCTTGACGATCAGATATCCGTCCCGGTGAAATGCGGCCACATCCGCATCCGTAAGCCTGTATGTCATAACGCAATCGTTTAATTGATTAGACGAATATAATGCTGACAGGCATCCCGTCCATCATACCCTGAAGCCAGCCGCTGTATTATTTCAGCATAACGAATGTCCAATCCTTCAGGACAGTTCATGTAGGATTCTCCATATAAATCCTTTGCCATTGATGAATTGTCTCCTATCTTCGTATTGTCTACTAATTTAGTAGATTATTAAACCCTCCCAACATGCAGAGTTTCAGGACCGAACTGGAAAATCCCGTCGTGGAGCGCGACATCATTGAGCTGGAACAGAAAATCCGCGCCTTCCGCGAAGGACGCATGCCGGAAGAAAAATTCCGCAGCCTCCGACTTGCCCGCGGTGTCTATGGACAGCGTCAGCCCGGCGTACAGATGGTACGCATCAAACTGCCATACGGAAAGATGACCTTCGCCCAATGGAAGCGGATCGCTGATGTTTCAGATGAATACTCCAACGGAAACCTGCACCTGACAACACGCCAGGATGTCCAGATACACTTCGTGAGCCTGGACCGAACCCCGCAAATGTGGGCTGAACTGGAGAAAGATGCCATCACCATCCGTGAAGCCTGTGGCAACACCGTGCGGAATATCACCGCATCCGACACCACCGGCATTGATCCGTTGGAGGCGTTCGACGTTACCCCTTACGCCCATGCGATGTTCGAATACTTCCTGCGTAAACCGCACTGCCAGGAGATGGGCAGGAAATTTAAGATAGCATTCAGCAACAGCGAACGCGACACCGGTCTCACCTATATGCACGACCTCGGAGCCATCGCCCGCATCAGGGAGATCGACGGAGAACCTCGCCGCGGCTTCAAAATACTGATCGGCGGGGGATTGGGCGCACAGCCTCATCTGGCCATCGCTACCCATGAATTCCTCGAAGCCGACCGGCTGATCCCATACCTCGAAGCAGTGCTGCGTGTATTTGACCGTCACGGAGAACGTAATAGTCGCCATAAGGCCAGGATCAAATTCCTGATCCAGAAGATCGGCATCGACGCCTTCAATGAACTGGTGCTGGCAGAAGAAAAAGCGCTTACGCATGACCGTTACCCCATCGATGCAACCGCCTGGCCGATCACTGAGCCGGCATCCGGTGGAAGAAAATATGAAGCGAAACCCGTCCAGGATCTTACCGGCTACGAAAAATGGCGTGCCACGAATGTGATCAGCCAGAAGCAGGATGGATTCTTTGCCGTCTATGTCAGGGTTCCAAACGGCAATATCTCTTCAGATACGAGCCGCCGGCTGGCAGACCGACTGCAAGGTGTCGTCGCAGACGACCTGCGCGTAACGGTCAATCAAAACCTTCAGCTCCGATTCGCAAGACCCGACGACCTGCCTTATATTTATTCCGTACTGGACGAGGAAGGATTCACCGCCCCCGGAGCCTGGAGCACGGCAGATATCATCTCCTGCCCCGGCACAGATACCTGCAATCTCGGCATCAGCAACAGCACCGGCACTGCGCTTGCGCTGTCTGAAGTCATCGAAGATGAATATCCCGAACTGCTCTTCGACCGCGACACCACCATCCGCATCAGCGGCTGTATGAACAGCTGCGGTCAGCATGGCATGGCATCCATCGGCTTCCATGGCAGCTCACTCAAATCTGGCGGGCGGGTACTACCGGCCCTGCAAGTACTCATCGGCGGAGGCACCCTGGGCAGCGGCTTCGGCCGCATCGCCGACAAGGTCACCAAGATCCCCAGCAAACGCGCACCTCAGGCCCTGCGTACCATTCTTGATGACCACCGTGCCAATGGAACGGGTAAAAGCTTCAACGAATACTGCGTGGAAAAAGGAGACAGATATTACTATGAACTCCTGAAACCACTGGCAGACCTGGGTTCTTTGACGAACGAAGAATTCATCGACTGGGGCCAACAGGAGAAATTTGAAACGGCCATCGGTGTCGGAGAATGTGCCGGCGTAATGATCGACCTCGTCGCCACCCTGATCCTCGAAGCGGAAGAAAAAATCGCGCACAGCCATGAATGCATCGCAGGTGAACGCTGGGCCGATGCGATCTACCACGCATACTCCGCACAGATACATGCGGCGAAAGCACTGCTGCTGCAAAAAGGCGTTCAATGCAATACCCAGATCGGGATACTGGGAGACTTCGACAAGCAATTCACAGATACCGGACGATGGAAGCCTTTAGGTGACTCCTTCAAATCAGCGGTCCTGCGCATGAATGACCAGGCTCCTTCACAAACCTTCGCCACCGAATATCTCCAACAGGCCATCTCCTTCACAGCTGGGGCAAAACAACTGCGGGAAGAACTGATTCAAAGCGAAGCCTGAGGATCAATCCGACGGAAGCGCGGGATATGGAGATGTTCCCGCTTCCGTCGGTTCATACCAACTGAATTGATGGTGCAATGCTACGACCCGGCCGATGATCACCAGCGCCGGTGAACCAAAATCCATCCCTGTCCAATTTATGGCCGCTTCTTCCAGCGTCGACACATGCACCCGCTGCGCATGGGTCGTGGCTTTTTCCACCACCGCCACCGGCATGGACGCCGCTACCCCGCGAACGCGCAAGGCTTCAAGGATGCCCATCAATCGGGCCGCACCCATGTACAGCACCTTGGTGACCGATTCGATATCCCCTGCCAGCCGGTCGTATTCGGATACTTCTGTCGACGGATGAAAAGCAATGAACTGCACACTCCGGGCATATCCGCGACCCGTCAAGGGAATACCCGCAAAGGCTGATGCTCCGGAAGCCGCCGTGATCCCGGG
>JBEEMB010000195.1:0-2749 GCA_041167815.1 Bacteroidota bacterium
ATGACATTGTACCTGATGTCCATCGGATCGGCACTGTCGGGCAGGATCTTCACCTGGAACGCATTCCTGTATCCCGCAGCAGCAAAAGCCTGATCCCACCAGGAAGCACCTTTCAACAAGGCCGAACGAATGGGTTCCGGCGTTCCGTTGTCCAGGTAATATACGATGGGTTTGACCGGATCACTGACGGCGGCTGACGGATCTTTTTTCTCCAGTCGATGGCGGATGGCCAGTTGTTTTTCGATGGGTTCGGCCACCGGAGATGCGTAATCGAAAAAATACGTAGGGATGAAGCCGCTGCGCGGATCGAATGCCCGGGGTTTGAATCAGCTGTCCGGAAGCTGGACGAACGAATGATGCATTTTCAAAGTGATGGCTTCGGTAGATGGAACGACGTTGCGCAACATCTCCCCCGATGCACCATCTGCGTTTGCCAGGGTGATGGAAGCCTCCATTTCAGTATTCAAAGGGAAATTCCGGGTACCGGCTTTTTCAAGCACGGAACGGGTACGATCCAGCGTGTAATTCCCTTGCTGCATTCTGCGGATGCGATTGGCCGCCTGCATGGCATCGCGGGTCAGGAATTCTGTCAGATCGATGAGCACCTTCCCGTTTGATTCTGCTTCCACTTGAAAACCCCACAAAACAGAACGTGCAAATGATTGCTGGACAGCCCGTCTTTCCAACACATCATCACTGAGGGCGCGAAAAGCATAGTTGGGTTCCGTCATCAACACCTTCCGGCCATGGCGTTGAAACGAGACGACCCGTCCACCTCCAAGCAATCCACGATCCAGCCCGATATCATTGGAACCGAGGCCTCCGGGCATCGACATCACATATAAAAATTCGACGTCAAAACGATCGATCTGCAACCACAGTTTGCCGGCAGACGGATCCCAAAACACCGGGAAAAAACCTTCCAACCGCTGCATTTGGCTCGTCTTTTCAGCTATATCCGGCAATTTCTGTGCATGAAGGCATAACGGGAAAACCAGTAACAAGCATAGTAATCTATTCATAATCAGCATATTTGACTCATTTTGCTAACTGAAAACAGGTACGCTTATGATATATTTGAAAGTTGAATAGTGAAGTTCGTGAAGAAAGGGGAATTTTATTTCGGAAATGGTTAATAATCAAGGTTGAACGGCAAGGTACTTCTTGAATAATATAATATTTTTGTGGCCCGTGCCATTTGACAAGCACCATCTGTGGGCGCCTCCAAGATCTTGAAAACCTGTTTTCGATCGCCAATATCCCAGCTCATACAATTCCAACTCAAAAGAACGCTGCAGCGTTTGATCAAAACCAATCTTTGAGCAAACTGCAGAAATGGAATTTTACTATCCGTACCAATCTATAAAAACACCAACCAAAACGAATGTGCGGCATAACCGGATTATGGAATTTTGACCAGCGAAAAATACATCCAGGTCTGTTCGCGGCCATGACGAATACCCTTCGTCACCGAGGCCCGGACGATGAGGGATATGTTTTTTTCGACACCCCCAACAAGGGGTATAAGCATCTGCATGGAGATGAGACCACGCCTGAAGCCCGTGAAGGGACGGCGCACGTGTCAACCTGTCTTGACGCGGACCTGGCTTTGGGCTTCAGACGATTGTCCATCGTGGATTTGTCTTCGCACGGCCATCAGCCCATGACAGACGATTCCGGGCGATACCACATCGTATTCAACGGAGAGATTTACAATTACAGATCCCTGCGCACAGAACTTGAATCTGCGGGATTCAAATTCGTATCCCACACAGACACGGAAGTGATCCTGTATGCATTCCGTCTGTGGGGTGAAGACTGTCTGCACCGCTTCAACGGTATGTGGGCCTTTTCCATTTACGACATAGAGGCAGGCACCTTGTTCATCGCACGCGACCGGTTTGGGGTGAAACCACTCTATTATGTTTACACGCCGGGCCACAGTTTCATGTTCGCTTCAGAGATCAAAGCGCTGATGAAAGCCGGCCATGCATTCAATCCGAGCCGGGAAGCCTTGTTTGATTTCTTCTACCTGGATAAGACTGATCACGGCGCTCAGACATTTTTTGATGGCGTGCAACAACTCGAGCCTGGCATGAAGCTTCGAGTCAATCGAGGCGGCATCATTCAACAAGAAAAATGGTACCAGATTCCGAAAGCTCGTTCCGGGATGGATTTCCAACAGGCGAGCAAGCATTTCAGATCTTTGCTGGAAGACGCCATCAGTCTGCGCCAACAATGTGATGTCCCTTTCGGTTACACACTAAGCGGTGGCATAGACTCTTCCAGTATCGTATGCACGGCCGCCAACAGGCGCAATATCAGTTCAGACATCACATTCTCCCTGGTGTTCCCCGGCAAACCGGAAGATGAATCAGGCTATATTCGGGAAGTCATTCAAAAAACCGGGTTCAAATCACTGACCATTTCAGCCACTCCTGATGATTTGGAGCGGGATATGGACCATTTTGTATGGCATCAGGAAGAGCCCTTCGGTTTCCTTTCATACTATGGGGAATATCGTCTTCGTGAACTCATCAAAGCATCAGGCATCACTGTTACGCTTGAGGGACAAGGGGCAGATGAGATCATCACCGGCTACAGAAGTCTGATTCCAGCTTATTTCGAATCGCTGGTCAGAGAAGGAAGACTCATGCAACTACACCGTGAAACGGGCATGTTTTCCCACATGGGCCCATTTTCCACGAGAATTGTTGCATTGGACGCCCTGAAAAAAATGATGAACCGG
>JBEEMB010000028.1:0-3209 GCA_041167815.1 Bacteroidota bacterium
AGACAGGATCATCCCGAAATCCTCTGACTACCACGGCTACACGATGACCAAATGGCATTTGCTGCGTTTGTCTGGTTTCGAGCCATTGGTCGTGTTGGAAGGAAGCCGCATCTGGCTGTACATCCGGACGGATGACACCGTCTACAATCTTCCCGGCCGATTGATTGACGGCAAACAGTTCATTTGCATCAACGCCCATGATTACGGATTCGATGAACACCGTGCACCGGACAAGGGATCCCGGCTTGCATCTTCAGCCTCATCAACAAAAGCTTTCAGATTCGGGATCGACAAACTCCCGGAATTTCCGGCGGCAGCATATCAAAGCAGATCCTTTGCCTTCCAGGTGGGGAAACGTCAGGAACAGCTGGATATTTCCCTCAACACCGCGTTGCCGGGATTGCTCAAAAACTATCCGGTGACGGATTACCGGCATCATTTCAACATCCCGCTGAGTACACAGACGCATGCCTCCCTCCTCAGCCAGCTCAGAAAAAAGCTGGACAGGATGGACATACACCGCGGAATAGAATACCTGCTGCAATTCACCCGCCATGCCTTCCCATTCGCCACGGACACGGAGGTGTTCGGACGGGAGCGCAGGTATTCACCGGAAGAAACTTTGCTTTATCAGTCAAGCGACTGCGAAGACCGGGCCGCCTTGTTCTTCTATCTCGTCAAGGAGTTATACGATCTTCCGATGGTGGTACTGACTTTCCCGGATCACGTCTCTGTAGCCGTTGATCTTAAAGAAAATCGAGGACAGGTTGTATACTACGAGGGGAGTGAGTACACAGTCTGTGAACCCACTCCCCAACGTCGAGACCTCAAGCCCGGTGAAACCCTGAAAGGCGTCCACGACAAACCTTTTGAGATCAGTTATTCCTACCGGCCATCCGGCAGATGACCTCAGTCATCGTCTTTATCGTCGGATTTTCGTATATTCAAAAAGCCTGCACGCCTCGGTCCGGGGAAAGGCACATCCCCTTTCAATCCATGCCACAGCACAAGATTGAACTCGATGTCGTTGTTGCTGTCTTCCTTCGTGATATCAAAAGCCTCAGACCTGCGCTGCCATTCGTTACGGGCAACATTCTTATCCCGCAGATCCACTTCCGGACGCAGATGGGTGAAATCAAACGGACGAGCAACTGAATCGAAACATCTCCACATCGGCATGGCCGCTGCATCGTACTGGGTCATGGGCCCCATACCAAGGATCAACTCCATGGTGCGCAACATAGATGATGTGGAATAAGGCGTATGATCCACATAGCCTCTCTTCACAAATCCTCCGGCCAGATATGCCGTGCTGCGGTGCGCATCGATGTGATCGGCTCCGTTCTGTGCATCATCTTCGAGGATGAAGACAGCTGTTTCATTCCAGATGGGACTCTTTGACAGGGCTTCGATCAACATACCCACCGCCATATCGTTGTCGGCCACATGCGCATATGGGGAGGGTCGCCCAAGTCTTAAGCCGTCTGTGTGGTCATTACCCATACGCACTGTATTGAACCGTGGCACCTGACCAATGGCCAGCAAAGAATCAAAATCACGCTTCCAAACCCGGAAACGGGTAGTGTCCGCGATGCTCGTGTTGTAATCTGGATACCTTGCGCAGTTATGATCTTTCAGGATAGGAATGGTCGGTTGATCCTTACTCATGAATTCACCGTAAGTTCTGAAACTGACGCCATATCGATAACATTGATTCCAGATGAACCCGTTCTTATTGTTGGCAATCTCACGTTCACCCTCACCACCATAAGTTCCGCCGCGGCCACCATAACTGCTCGGCCAGGTCTTTTCAAGATAATCATTGGCATAGGCACCCATGCTCCAGTTATGACCGTCGGCACTCACTTCTGCATCAACATAAAAATTGTCGAGCAGCACGAAACGCTCCGCCAACGCATGCTGGTTCGGCGTTACCTTCTTGCCAAACAACAGGAGTGAGGTATCCCCACGACCACCGGGTACATCTGCCAGTACCTGGTCATAGGTTCTGTTCTCCTTAATGACATAAAAAACATATTTGATCGGGGAAGTTTGTCCCGGCTTCATCGGAATAGGGAAACCAGGCGCAGTGGAATCTGCCATCTCTAACTTCCTTAATGAATAGGGTGTATTGGCATAAACCTGACGTGAATAAGATGCCAGTGCCTTTTCATCAGGGGCAGGTATGATGCTCATCGTTCCCTTGAACAATCCGGCGATGTATTCTACCTGTGAAGGATCCTTGGAGGAAAATCCGTGATGGATGACCTCCTGCTGCTTACGGAGTGGAGACGGTCCGAAGGGATTGGCTTTGGAAGTCATGCCCTTACCGTTGGCCACCCAGATCTTACCATTCAGAAAACGAACACTCGTCGGATACCAGCCGGTCGGAATAAATCCCAATGATCTGCTCGATCCAGGCTTGCTCACATCAAATACCGCGAGACAGTTATTATTGGCATTGGCGATGTAAAGACGTTTGCTGGCAGGATCCAGCGCGATGCTGTTTGATGTTGAACCACTGGGTGAATTGGGAAACAATGCCGCATCGAGGGTTTCGATCACCCGGCCATTTTTCAGATCAATGACAGATACGCTGTTATCGTTTGCATTGGAAACAAACATCATCTTACCGTCTCGCGTAAGCAACATTTCATTTGGGTTGTCGCCCACTGATACAGGGGTACGCCAAACATTGCGCTGCAGATCAAACCGAAGGATTTTATCACAGCCCCAGCAGCTGATGTACAGTTCGTTTCCATCAGGAGACAGCTTACAATCATAGGCCTCCGCATCCAAACCGTAACGGGCGATCACAGACTTGCCCTCCGTATCGACGACGTATAATTTTTTGTCTTCACGTGTGACCACATACAACCGTTTCCGACGCTCATCCAGCGCAATACCGGCAGGACCTACACGCACAGGCCATGGCTTATCAAGCACGATGCTGTCGCGGCGTTTTAGCTTACCCCCATCGATGGCATATCGCACAATCCAATTGTCATGCCCACCGGATACATACAACGTCCGCTCATCCGAAGTGAATGCCAATCCAAACCATGATTTACCAATGATTGCCGAGTCAACTACACGCTCCGCTTTTGTATCCACCAGCTGGATCATCTGCGTGCTTTGTCCGTTATTGGTTACGGCCATGTAACGCCCACTGCGACTGACCTCCAGATTCAACGGAAGGTCTCCGAGCG
>JBEEMB010000064.1:0-4280 GCA_041167815.1 Bacteroidota bacterium
TTATAAGCCTTTCCGTCAGGATGGACATCGATCAATTTCAGGGTGACATCCGTGTCGGGGGTGGTGGAGGACACGAAGAGGGTTGCTTCGATGAAGCCGGTCACTTCGAGTCCGTCTTTCAGTATTTCGCTGGTATAGACGAGGATATCATCGCGGAGTTCGAGTTGCGACTGGTCGAATGCGCCGCCCTGGACGGCGTTGCCGGTGCAGCAGACATTGCCGCCGAGGGATGGCACCGGGTTCATGGGATCATAGGTGAAGCTGTCCGGCTTATCTGCCGCGGGCAGTTTTGCTGCCAGGGCACCGTTTCCGTTCAGGGTGTTGGCTTTCCCTTCGCTGTTCAGGTAAAATGGTGTCATCCGGGTGTTGGGCAGCGGGAAGCTGTCGGCTGACTGCCATTTGTTTGAGCCCATCGTGTAATACCTGACCCTTGGATTCTGTTTTTTGAAATCGTTTGCTTCCCCCTTCAGGTGCATGTCGAACCAGCCCCAGGTGAGGTCGTCGTAGTCCAGTCGGGCATCTCCGACGCTCAGCTGGCCGACCATGGTGTTTTCTGTGGCTCTTTTGTACGAACAATGGAGGACCGGTGCGATGACAAGGTACTGGTTGTCTGCCACGCTGCGGTCTTTGGCCGAGTTGCGGACGTGGTTGAAGAGTTCGATGTTCGGGCCGGAGGAAACGTCGTACCAGGATACGAACCAATAGCCGGGTACGTCGATCGGCATGGTTTCATGCCAGAGTCCGCTCTGAAACCAGGCGGGGTCATTGGGTTTTCTTTTCACCAGCTCGTTGTACACGCCTTCCTGTCCGTCGACATTTCTGATGATATCTTTCACCGGCAGGTGCTGGAAGGCTTTCGCCCAATCAACCGAGGGCATTTCGGTACCCATGTCGTAGAATCGCTGGATACGGATGAGGTCCTGCTGGGTCATCCCCTTGGGCAGTTGAGGCTTGTATTTATCATTCTGAGTGCCGTACAACCAGGAAGTGAAGAGCATCTGCTGGGCGCCTCCCCGGTACCAGTTGCCTTGTTCCTGGAAGCGGCCGACCTTGCCCACGCCGGCACCGAATCCCTGCGCGACGATGGCCGCGAGTGCCGGGTGTTTCTGAGCAGCGACGGCCATCTGCCATTCTGCCGTGGAGGAGCAGCCGATCAGGCCGATTTTTCCGTTCGACCATGACTGGGAAGCCAGCCAGGTGAAAGCATCATATCCATCCGTGAGCGGTGTGCCGAGGATGTCCCATTCCCCTTCGGAGAAGAACCGGCCTCGTTCGTTTTGCACGACGAATACATATCCGCGTTTCACGGCATCCAGCGCCTGCTCGAAGGTGCGGGAGGTCATCTTGCCATCGACCCAACTGTTGAAGTTGTAAGGTGTTCTGGAAAGGATGACCGGATGTTTCCCATTGCCCTTCGGGCGATAGATATCCGTCGCCAGCCGGACGCCGTCCCGCATGGGGATCATCACTTTCTGGTCTATCACAGCCACTTCGGCCAGGGTGCGGTAGATGGGTAACGTGTCCTGGGCATTGGTCGGCAGGAGGTTCGATACCAATAGGAGCAACACGAGGATTGATGACTTGAACATGCGGTTGGGTTATGTGATCAAGGTAATGATTTTCTGTGGGGAAGCATGACGGCGCTCATTTCTGATTTCCTGTTTTTTTCGTAAATTCAGACATATTGTGCTTCAAGCCTTACCGGATTATTGATCCTTTTTGTTTTAACATATCGAAATGACCTATCCTTCTTTTCGCATTTTCAGGTGTCCGGCACGCGTTAGGGCCATTGGCTTATGCTTGTTTATGCTGCAGGTTGCTATTTCTGTGCGGGCTCAGGAACTGAAAGACAGCGGCGCATCGCTGGAGGAGCGTTTTTCCCGCCCGCCTGCAGCCGTCCGGCCTTTTGCCTGGTGGCATTGGATGGGGTCGAATTTTTCAAAGGAAGGGATCACCAAGGATCTCGAGGCTATGAAGGCCTCGGGACTTGGTGGGGCCACGATTTTCAATATCGCTTCTGCGGTGCAGGAATCGCATGCTCCGATCGAGCGAAACCCATGGCCACATCAGACGTACCGGAGCCCGGCTTACTGGGAAGCCCTCCGGCATGCAGCAGCGGAGGCGGATCGACTTGGACTTGAGATCGGCTTGCACAACACGGCAGGCTATTCGACGACCGGCGGTCCGTGGGTAACCGAAGAAAAGGGTATGCAGCATCTCGTCTGGTCGAAGGATACGGTGGATGGCGGGAAGCGGTTGAGTTTGAACTTGAAAAAACCGATCCTGTCGGGGTATGTTGGTTGGGGTAACACGGGCAGGAAGCCGGTATTCTATCAGGATATTGCCGTATTGGCGGTGAAGGTGCCGGCATCGGGCATGCCTGTTGTCAGCCGGAATGAAATTGTAGATGTGACTGCACGGATGGGCGCTTCCGGGCGCATCAACTGGCAGGCCCCGGCGGGCAGGTGGGTGATCTATCGACTTGGACACGCGCCTACATTATCGAACCCGCATCCCCTGCCGGATGATATCATAGGAAGGACACTGGAGGTGGATAAGCTGGATTCGATTCAGACACGATTTCACTGGAAAACGGTGCTGGATCCATTGAAGCGGGAGCTGGGCGGCTATCTTGGTCGATCTTTCAAGCATGTGTTGATCGACAGTTATGAGGCCGGCGACCAGAACTGGACGCCCCGTCTCCGTCAGGCTTTCATCGATCGTAAAGGGTATGATCCATTGCCATGGATGCTGAGTTTCGACCGGGTGAACGATAGTACCAACCTGATGGTGGATGGGCGCGATGAAACCGCCCGTTTCCGGCGGGATTTCCGGGATGTCGTGGATGCCTTGTTCTTCGAGCAGGGTTGGGAACCTGCCTTACGGGAGATACATCAAAGTGGATTGAAGCTTCAGTTCGAGCCATACTGGGGACCATTTGATGTGTCAAGGGGGGCAGCCCTGGCGGATCTGCCGATGGGAGAGTTCTGGACGCATAGTCCGGGCACTATTTATCCTGTGACCGCGGCGGCACGTGCAGCCGGCAAACGGGTGGTGGGGGCGGAGGCTTTCACCGGTGCGCCCGGCAACAGTCAGTATACCGAGGATCCGGCGGCGCTTCGTCCATCCGCCAACCGTGCCTTTATTGCCGGCATCAACCGGATGATCCTGCATACCTGGGTTCATCAGCCATTCGACGACCGCTATCAACCCGGCATGTCCATGGGCTGGTGGGGGACGCATTTCGGTCGCCACCAGACCTGGTTCGAACCCGGAAAGGCTTTTTTCGAGTGGCTGGCACGCACACAGGCCATGCTGCAGTTCGGAGAGCAGGTATCCGAGTACCTCTGTCTGGGGCGTGCAGATGCCGATCAGGCGGATGCGATTTCGACCTATGATTTCATGCAAGGGGATATCCGTGTGCGGGAAGGGTATCTTATCCTTCCTTCCGGCCGGTACTATCCATTTCTGAAGCTCCCGGCGGAAGACTGGATGGAGCCTTCGGTGATGGAACGCATTGTATCCCTGATGGATCAGGGGCTCAGGGTGGTTGGTCGTGTGCCCAAACAGGCGCCTGGCTTGTCGGGACAGCCTGCTGCCGATGCCCGGGTGGTCGCTTTGCGCGAACGAATGGCCGGGCATGTCAGATGGTATCCGGATGTGACCGCCGCAAAGCGGTCCGTAGCATTTCGACCGGATGCCCGGGTGGAAAGTGCGGATTCGTCCCGAGCCGTCAGGTGGGTGCATAGAAAAGGCGGGGAGACAGACTTGTTTTTTGTGGCGAACCTCTCGAATAAAGATCAAATCATCACCATGTCCTTTGATATCGACAATCGTCAGCCAGAGCTTTGGGACGCCGAATCGGGTCGAATCATGGATCTGCCTGTCTGGTCGGTCAATGACCGTAGAACGCATGTGAGATTGTGCCTCACAGGTGAGCAGTCGATCTTCGTTGTTTTTCGTAGGGATGTTTCCCGCCCGCCCTTTGCCCACTCATTGGATGTCAGGTCCGGGGCCGGTTTTCCGGATATCAGCAGCCTTCCCACGGGAGCGTATCTGTCGGCTGATCGTGCCATGGAGATTGAGGCAAAGCGCCCGGACGGGAAAATAAATATGATTTCGCTGCCCGCGGCTGAAACGGTTCCCGTCATCGCACCCTGGCAGGTGGAGTTTCGACCGAAGCTGTCGGAGTCGTTCCGCCGGGAGATGCCGGTATTGATGGATTTCAGCCGTTCGGCGGATAGTATGTTGCGGTATTTTTCCGGAACGGCTGTTTACAC
>JBEEMB010000206.1:0-2901 GCA_041167815.1 Bacteroidota bacterium
CTGACAGGGCTTGGGTTCAGGGGGGATGACAAGCCCTTCAGATAACACTGTCATCCTATGTTTGCACATCTCTTTTCAATAGGCAGAACAGCCAGATCCTTCGGAGGCCTCAGGATGACAATGATGGGGGGGTGAGGCCTCGGTATGTCAATCAATTTTGTGGGTCGTTTGCAAACATAGGATGACAAATTGGGGTGGAGGCCGCAGGATGACATTCAATTTTGGGTACCTGTGCAAACATGGGGGATGACGGTCCATCATAGGGGCCTGTCACCGTGAGGCCTACCCCCATCTTTGTCATCCTGAGGCCTCCGAAGGATCTGGCTGTTGTGCCTTTGTAACGATTGATTGTTTTGAAGGATAACTATAAGTGTTTGTCAAGTCTTCAAGGAACCCTTGTGGGAGAGACCAACAGCCAGATCCCTCGGAAGCCTCGGGAGGATCATCATAAAGATGTTCTAATTACGTAAGTGCCAACAGCCTTATCCTTCGCTGAACTCAGTATGGCAGCCACGAAAGCAGTGTGATTTTAATCTTATTTTTGCCAAAAGCGCAACACTTGTCCGTCGACATCCTCCTGATCACTCCGCCCTTTACACAACTGAACACGCCCTATCCTGCCACGGCCTATCTCAAGGGGTTCTTACAGACACGTGGCTTTCAGGCAGCACAGTGCGACCTTGGGATTGATACGATGCTGCGCATCTTCTCAAGGTCGGGCATCAGTGCAGTTTTCCAAGGCATAAATAATCGGACGGATTTCTCTCCGAACATCATGAGGATGATCCATCTGCAGGAGGAATATATCCGTAACATCGATGATGCCATCCGTTACCTGCAGGGCAAGAATCCGACGCTGGCACATCGCATCGCGCAGCGCAATCTGTTACCCGAGGCCGGAAGATTCGCCCAGATGGCGGATCTGGAGTGGGCTTTCGGCTCGATGGGTGTGCAGGACCGCGCCCGACATATTGCCACGTTGTTCCTGGAGGACCTCTCCGATCTGATCCGTGAAACAACGGATCCCTGGTTCGGCTTCACCCGTTATGCGGAACGCATTTCGAGGTCTGCCGAGCAGTTCGATGCACTGGAAGATGCTTTAGCAGGGCCCGAAAGCTTCACTGACTGCCATATGCTCGACATCTTACGGTCACGCATAACCGAAGTTCAGCCGGTGATGGTCGCACTGACGGTGCCGTTCCCCGGAAACCTATACGCAGCGCTTCGTTGCGGACAATGGCTGCACCAACATCATCCGGAGATCAAAGTCGCAATGGGTGGCGGATATGCCAATACGGAACTGCGTTCGCTGAAAGATCCACGTGTATTCAAATATGTGGATTTCATCACGCTGGACGATGGTGAAGCTCCGGTGGAACAGCTGTTGAAGTTTGTGCGTGGAGGGATCCCAAAAGATCTTCTCAAGCGAACATTCACATTATCTGAGGGTGCCGTGTCATGGTACGATAACAAGCTGGTCACCGATTACAAACAGACGGAAACGGGCACGCCTGATTATTCAGGGCTTCCATTGGATCAATACATCTCCGCCATTGATGTGCTGAACCCGATGCATCGCTTATGGAGCGACGGTCGCTGGAACAAGCTGACCATGGCCCATGGTTGCTATTGGGGGAAATGCACTTTCTGCGATATCTCCCTCGATTACATCAAACGATATGAACCGCTGACCGCCGCCATCCTCTGCGACCGGATGCAGGAGCTGACGGAACGCACGGGGGTCAACGGTTTTCACTTTGTGGACGAGGCAGCACCGCCATCCCTTATGAAGGCCCTCTCGCTGGAGATCATCCGCCGCGGCATGGTGGTGAGTTGGTGGACGAATATCCGGTTCGAGAAAAGTTTCACCCGGGATCTCTGCCAGTTGCTGCGCAGGGCGGGATGCATTGGTGTTTCCGGCGGACTGGAAGTGGCTTCGGATCGACTGCTCGCATTGATCCAGAAAGGCATAACCGTCGAACAGGTCGCCAAAGTCAACCGGCATTTCACGGAAGCGGGCATCATGGTGCACGCCTATCTGATGTATGGATTTCCCAGCCAGTCGGCACAGGAGACGATCGACTCCATGGAGATGGTCCGACAGATGTTCGAGGCCGGCATTCTGCAATCGGCCTACTGGCATCAGTTCACGATGACAGCGCACAGTCCCGTCGGGATGGATCCAAAATCCTATGGCGTGAAGCCACAGTCGGATGAAACCGGAGACTTCGCGCGCAATGACATCCCCCATGTCGACCCGCATGGTGCGGATCATGAGCAGTACGCATGGGGGCTACAGAAATCACTCCTGAATTGGATGCATGGTCATGGGATCGACCAGCCCTTGAACAAGTGGTTCGATTTCCCGGTGCCGCGCGCAAGTGTTCCCAAAGACTTCATGCGCAACTGCCTGAACACTGAGGAATATCTCCCAATGAAGCCTGATACAAAATGGGTATGGTTGGGCGGGAAACCACAATTAAATATAAGTACGCGCACCAAGAAGGGCAACAGCTGGGAAGTGGCGGAATTGAGTTTCGAGACACCAAAGGAGACCCTGGTCATTCGCACCGATCCTGCGCAGGGACGCTGGCTGGCGGACTATCTGTCACGCGTAACCGAACATACCGATCGGACTTTTATGACGCGCGATGCAGAAGCGGATTATGCGGCTGCAGGGTTGGAGGATTTCGGATTATTCTGGGATAATAAGCCGGTGAATGGATTGTGGAAGGCGGGACTGCTGAGGGTATGACAAATCTTCATTCATATTTATTTTCGGATTCGTAAAATTCGAAACAAACGGACAGCCCATGATCAAAGGATTCCTGGCTGAAATCTCCAATCTCAGTAGATCAGCGCAAACCATTGCGTAGTTCCGGGATGGAGGATTGAATTATG
>JBEEMB010000208.1:0-2877 GCA_041167815.1 Bacteroidota bacterium
TCCGAAGGATCTGGCTGTTTTGCCTTAATGATCAAGCCTATACAAATATAGGATGACAGCCCCTCACAAAACTCTGTCATCCTGAGGCCTCCGAAGGATCTGGCTGTTACCACCTGGTAAATGAAAGCAATTGTTTCGCTGATTATTTTGATCTGCCGGATGCCAAGCGCCATGCGCCGAACATCAATCCGCCTAGGAGTAACAGGGCCAGGCCGGTATTGACACGGGCTTCTATTGAAGTGGGTATGTTGTGTGGATTCTTTTCAGGAAGCGTCTCCGACGTAAGGGTGAAGACGACGATGAATAATGCTGCGGGGATGAATCCGGGTAGAAGTCTTTTCATGGTGTTTTTGATTGGTACGTGAAATTATTGAAAAAAATGAAAACTTCACCGCCAAGGAACAAAGGCGCAACTACACTCAGATATTTCGATGGGTTCAAATCATGATGAATTCCCTGAAACATGACCGATCGATCACTTTTCCTTTCGCCTTGTAATTATCTAAAAAGGATTTGGGGATCCTAACCCGGCCATCCGACTTCCATTTGAATTCAAAGGCATTGATTTCCCCGTTGGACTCCTCTACAAAATCAATTTCTTGCTGTTGGACGGTCCGCCAGAAATATTGGTTGGAATGGATACGGTGGTAAGATTTGAACTTGATACGTTCTGAAACCAGGAAGTTTTCCCACAATGCCCCTTTATCGGTGCGCAGATCCGGTGGATTCAGATTGTTGATGATCATATTTCTGATGCCGTTGTCATAGAAATAGATCTTTCTATTTTGCTTGATCTCATTGTGCTGGTTCCTGCTGAAGCTGTTCAGTTGGAAAATGATGTAGGCTTTTTCCAGCAGATCGATATATCTGGCAACGGTTGCTTTGTCGATGTCTAAGAGTCTGCCTAGTTCGTTGAATGACACTTCGCTTCCCATTTGGAGCGCAAGGGCGGTCAGCAGTTTTTCCAGCACCTGTGGCTTTTTAATGCCGGTCATGGATAAAACATCCTTATAGAGATAGCTGGAAGTGAGTTGTTTCAGCACTTCCACGGCATCCTTCCGGCGGTTGATCACATCGGGATACATGCCATAAATCAGACGTTCCTCCAGTTGCTGCTCTGCAGTCATGTATCCGACATGCGCTTCAAGTTCTTCCCAACTGATCGGATAGAGCTGATACTCGAATTTTCTACCGGTTAAGGGTTCCTGTGTCTGATCATTGATTTCAAGGGCAGATGAACCACTGACCAACAACTGCACATGCCTGAACTGGTCTGTGATCAGTTTTAAAGTCAGACCGATATTCGGAATGCGTTGTGCTTCATCAATATACACGATGTTATACCGTCCGATGATGGATTGCAATTGGCTTGTCCCGGCACTTCCCAACGTGGCCCGTACGAATGGATCGTCGCCATTCAGGAAAAGATGGTCTTTATCCTGTAGCAAATGCTGAATGAGGGTGGTCTTTCCTACCTGCCGAGGGCCTAATAAAATGATCGCTTTACCCCTAAAAAAACGATCCCGGATGGTATCGGAAATGATTCTGGCGATCATAATCCCCAATTATTATATATTTTAAGAGAATATAATCTCCAAATTTATATAATTTTTGGATATTATAAATAATTTTAACCCCACCCTGTTTTTGAAGTCGTGTGGTTTAATCTATACTGCAAGCCTTTGTAACAACCCTTCATTTGTTGCTATTCCTGGGTCTCCGAGGAACTTTGTATCATATATTGTCATTTTGGGGAAGATGCAGTTCCTGGCAATATTCAACAGCCAGATCCTTCGGAGGCCTCAGGATGACAATCCCACTAACCACTGTCATCCCGAGGCCTCCGAGGGACCTTGTATTCAACTCAATTAATTAAACATCGTTTGCCCGGTAGAGAACTCCCTTTATTCCCAGCTGAAAATACAAGGTCCCTCGGAGACCTCGGGATGACACTGACAGGGGGAGTCTTCTACAAACATAGGATGACAATCAATTTTGGGGGTCGTTTTCAAACGCCTCCCCTTTTCTTTGTCATCCTGAGGCCTCCGAAGGATCTGGCTGTTCCAGCATCATAATAAACACGAAGGCGCGAAGGATGACTCCTCCGCGCCTTTGTTCCTTGGCGGTGAAACTTTATTACTCGTTTTCCTTAGCTTTTTTCCAGCGGCTGGCGCCATAGGCCACGCCCGCAGCCAGCAGCAGGCTGATGCCGCCATCGACCGGGACATCGCCGGGATCCGGACCATTTTCCGTATCCAGCAGTTCGCCGTCCTGCGCCAATAACCCTGATGTAGAAATGAATACCAGTGCCAATATCGTGATGAACTTCTTCATGTCGTTATGTTAATATTATTTGTGGATGAATGGCACGACCTTCTCTTCTCCATTATCCATTTGCACCTTCAACAGGTAGCTGCCAGGCTGGCGCATGCCCGGTACCGTCAACCGATGCTGGAGTCCGGAGTGGGAATCCAGACGACCCGAACCCACCTGCTGACCGGCGGCATTCAGTACCATCCAGCGCGAGGCCTGTGCCGTCGGATGAGCGACGAGCATGTCCAAACGGTCGCCGGAAACAGGGTTGCCCAAGAGTTTGACCTCGAATACCGGAGATGTACCTTCAGCGTCCAATTTGACATGATTGATCGCGAGGGTGAAACGACCCTCCGTTTTCAAGGACTCCAGCTGGAAATCGTATCGCAGTTCATTGCCACGCATCAACAGCGTCTTGCCTTCCTGATGATCGATCAGTGTCACTGAGTTCAAGGGGTTCCAGCTTCCTTCGGTGCGAAGCGTCAGGGATGTGGCACCTGTGGTGATGCCCGTCACGCGTAAGGGATAGTAGCGTTTCTCCTTGCCGGTCTCTGCGATCGGCTC
>JBEEMB010000212.1:0-9182 GCA_041167815.1 Bacteroidota bacterium
CCGACCTTTGAATCATCCTTTGACAATGATGATGATACCGCCACGATGCTGAGCAACGAGTCGTCGGATCATACTATGCCAGATCCGATCGAATCAGCCGGCATCATTGATGATGAACCATTGCTATCCGGCCTCGAAAACCTGGGCTTCCTTCCGGAAACCTTGCTGGAAGAGTCTGGAGCAACAGAAACCGAATCGGATACGGAGGGAGCGGCGAATTTTGTGCCATCAGAGCCTGTGGAAGGATGGGATGATTTCCAATTCATGGCCAATCCGAATGAAAATGATGATCATCCGGATGCCACGGATCGGGGTGAGGATGACGGAGAAGATCAGGATGGACCATTCATCAATCCTGGAGATTTGATCAAAATGGCAGGTCTTGATCAGTATAATGAAACGGAGCTGAGTTTCGAGCCGCTCCACCTGACGGATTATTTTGCATCTGTAGGCGTCAGCCTTCCCTCGGAAGAACAACCTGATGTGTTTGGGCGACAATCCCGGAGTTTCACGGGTTGGATCAAATCGATGAAACGGATTCATCCGGAGAAAAATTCGGTCGTCGTCTCATTCACCCAGACCGAGTCCGAATCAATCCGTGCCGAGGCGGAACAATCCAATGAACAGGAAGATGTGCTGACAGAAACCATGGCCGATATATATGCTTTGCAGGGGTTGACGCACAAGGCAATCGACATATACGAAAAATTATCTTTGCTGAATCCTGAAAAATCAGCTACTTTCGCAGCCAAATTATCCGAACTCAAAGGCAAATTACCATGAGTATATTATTTCTGATTCTCGTCATCGTCGCATCTGTATTGCTTGCGCTCATCGTATTGGTCCAAAACCCAAAAGGTGGTGGATTGTCAGGTAACATTGCCGGTTTCAGCAATCAATTCATGGGGGTTAAACAAACCACCGATGTGCTGGAAAAGGGTACCTGGATTTTGGCGGGTGTCATCACCGTGCTTTGTCTGCTCTCTGCCATGTTGGTTAAGGAAGGCGGTCAGGCTGATGATAAATTGATCAAGAGCATCAATCCAAATGCCACGAGCACCGTTCCCATGCAGCAACAGGCACCGGCCCCGACCGCAACTCCTGCTCCTGCACCTGCGCCCGCTCCTGTAAAATAATCGAACATCACCATTTCAATGAACCCTGCCATCCGGCGGGGTTTTTTGTCTGAATGAAACATGCGAAATCCATGAAAAAAGCAAAGGAGTTGCGTTGGCTGGCAGCCGGAAGTATGTTGCTGGCGGGATTGCTGATGCTGTTGGTATTTCGGCCTGCGACATCGTTTGACGAAGACAGTCGGATTTTCCTGCTGCATTCAGACAGCACCAACCCTGCCGATGTGGCAGATCGGCTGATCTCGGAGGGAATACTGACCAAGGCTGGATTGGTGGAAAGTCTTGCCACAGATGCCACCGGCAGCCGGCGACTGAAACCCGGGAGATATCGGATCAAGAAAGGAATGAGTCAGTTGCGGGTGCTGGAGATGCTGATCAAAGGAAAACAGGAGCCGGTCAGATTCGTCATCAATAAATTCAGGACAAAAGAGGATTTTGCCCGATATGCCGGTCGTTTGCTGGAATGTGATTCTGCCGAGGTTGCACATTTCCTAATGTCTGTGGATTCTATGGGCAGATTCGGACACGACACGCTGACCGCCATGTCTCTTGTGATTCCAAATACGTACGAGATCTATTGGAATACAGATGCTGGGAGCCTCATCCGCCGGATGTCTGTGGAACACGATCGTTTTTGGACGGTTGAACGGAAGGAAAAAGCCAGTCGCCTCGGGTTGACTCCAGTTGAGGTTTACACCATGGCATCGATCATTGAAGAGGAATCTACCAAGAAAAAGGATAAACCGCTGATTGCCAGCGTTTATGTCAATCGGATCGAAAAGGGCATGACCCTTTCGGCAGATCCCACACTTAAGTATGCCCTCCGTGATTTCGGCCTAAAGCGTATCCGATTCAAGCACATAGATGCGGCGGGTAACTCCCCATTTAATACATATCGTATAAAGGGACTCCCGCCAGGCCCAATTTGTACGCCTTCTCAGGAAACGATTGACGCGGTTTTGGATGCACCCAAAACAACGTATTTATTCTTCTGCGCCAGGCCTGATTTCTCAGGTTATCATGATTTTGCGAGTGATGAGCTGCAGCACATGGCCAATGCCAGGGCGTACCAGCGAGCGTTGGACAGTCTCTACGGGAAATAGCGTACCTTTACATTCTGGATGACGAGGTTGGAACGATACCTGTTACGCCGGTCAACGGTCAGGTGGATTTTACGCATGTCCCGTCAACTCTCCTTGCCCGGATTCGAAGGTCTATCGTTGTATGACGTGAGCAGGTTTTTTTTCGCTCAGACGAGACAGGTTGGTTTAAACGAACGTGCTGCCGCGATTTCTTTCAATTTCCTGATGGCCGTACCGCCATTTTCCATTTTCATTTTCACTTTGCTTGCCCACCTTCCGCAATCAAAGGACTTATATGGTGAGGCACTGATTCTCGTACGGCAAATCACACCGGACAATACAACCTATCAGCTGATTAAGAGCCTCATGGACGATTTCTTCGCATCCAGCAGCAGCCTGCTTTCCTTCGGTTTATTGCTGGCCCTTTATTTCTCTTCCAGTGCCATGCTGACAGTGATGCGCACATTCAACAAATCAATGCTCCACATAGAAACTGAAAAACGAGGGTTTCTGGAACTTCGTTGGGTAGCCATCAAACTAACGTTGTATATCGCCATGCTGATTTTAGGTACCACGTTTGTGATGGTGACCCAGGGTAAGGTCACATCGTTCTTCATTGACCGGTGGGAGATCAGAGAAACGGTGCTCAACTGGATGATTCAGGTGCTTCGACTGTTGATTACTTTTCTATTGGTTTTCAGCGCCATCACCCTTATTTATCGCCATGCTCCGTCGATCGGAAGAAAATGGAAATGGATCACTCCCGGTGCGCTCCTGGCTTCCGTGCTGATCATAGCATTTTCAATCATCTTTTCGGCCTGGGTAAACAACGTATCTGCATACAACCGCATTTACGGATCCATCAGCAGCATCCTGATCCTGATGTTGCTTGTCTACTTCAACTCGCTGGTACTGCTTATCGGATTTGAACTGAATGTCAGTATCAATTCGCTCAGATCAGTGGCTTTAAGGCGACAACGTTTCAAAACCACGACAATTAGTTCATGGTTCAACAAACGAGTGGAAAAAGCGCAACCCTGACATACATTTGATAAAAATCAACATGAAAGCCAGACCTTTCATATTATCCGAGACGGATTGGAAAACCGTTCAGGACACAACTTATACTACTGCGATTCTGCCCTGGGGTGCCACGGAAGCTCATAATTATCATCTTCCTTATGGAACGGATAACTATCAGGTGCAATATGTGACGGAAAAAGCGGCGGAGGATGCATGGGTTAAAGGCGCCAGATTATTGGTATTACCGGGGATTCCATATGGAGTGAATACCGGTCAGATGGATATCGGCTTTTGCATGAACATGATGCCCAGCACTCAACTGGCGATCCTGAAGGATTGCTGTGAGGTGCTAAAAAGACATGGCATTACCAGGCTGATCATCTGCAACGGTCATGGGGCGAACCAGTTCATACCCATCATCAGAGAACTGGCTGGTCTTTATCCTGAACTTTTCATTTGCACCTTGAACTGGTTTCAGGCGGCGGATCGTAAATTATTCTTTACAGAACCCGGAGACCATGCCGATGAGTTCGAAACCAGCGTGATGATGCACATTGCCCCGGAGTTGGTTCATCCCCTGTCGCGGGCAGGAAATGGTGCCACCAAAAAGTTCAGACCAGAAGGTTTACGCAAAGGCTGGGCCTGGGCACAAAGGCCCTGGTCGCGCGTCACCGCCGATACGGGATCGGGTGATCCCCGACTCGCCACTCCTGAAAAAGGGGCTGCTTTCACCGCGGCCACTATAGTGAACATGTCAACGTTTTTCCACGACATAGCCACCCTGCCGTTTGATGCACTCATTGAAGATTGAAATTGACGATCATATGAAACATGTGACTTCCCTTGTTACGCTCCTTTTGATTTCTTTGCACCTCCTCTCCCAGCCTGTCCCCGTTCTTCAGGGTCGCATCCTTGATACAGAAGGGAAGGCCATTCCTGGCGCATCCGTCAGGGTGCTGAATAGTCCACAAGGAGCTGTCTGCGACGGTCAAGGAAGATTCAACATCCAAAACCTGACACCCGGCCCTAAAAAACTTGCGATCTCTGCGGCCGGTTTTGCCACGGCACTGCAAGAAATCAATGTAGTGGCCGGATTGAACCCGGATGTGGAAGTCAGACTGAACAATTCAGCACAGGCACTTGACGAAGTGGTGGTCAGTTCAGACCGCAAAGAAGACGACATTCTTCGAGTGCCCGTTTCCGTTACATCGCTAGACGGGCGCGCGATTGCAGCTTTCCGTCTGTGGGATTTAGGAGATTTATCCGCGCTCTCCCCCTCACTGTACACTTCGGATCCCGGAGACGGCAGACAGGCCATCTCGTTGAGGGGCATCACCACTACATCCTATGATCCGGCAGTGCTGACCGTCATCGACGGTGTCAGTCAGTTCAATATGGATACCTATATTCCCCAACTGCTGGATGTGGAGAAAATTGAAATCCTAAGGGGGCCTCAAGGCACACTTTATGGCAGAAATGCCATGGGCGGAGTGATAAAGGTGACGACACGCCGCCCCGGAGCCGGAGACCGCACCCGATGGGAAATCAGTTCCGGTAATTATGGGCAACAAAGGTTATCGATCGGAACTCGGTCAACCTTGAAGAAAGACAAACTCTACCTTGGTGTCGCATTGATGAACGAAAGGAGAAGGGGTTATTTCCAGAATGAGGCAACGGGTAGTGACTATGATGGTCAGCGCAGGTTCACTGGCAATTATCACTTACGTTTCATACCTAACTCAACCTGGGAGTGGGGATTTAATTTCAAACATTCTTTCGCGAGGAATAATGGGGCTTTCCCGCTGGCACCGGATAGGGACGCAGCGTTTAAAGATCCATATACTCTGTCGCAAAATGCTACGGCAGAGATGCAGGACAAGAGCCTGAACGCATCAATGTCGGTCCAAAGACATGGCCGAAAGGCCCGTTTGGAGATGCTGACTTCCTTCCAGCGGAACCATCGCATTTATGACAAGCCGCTTGATGGAGACTTCTCTACATATGATATCGTGACGATCGGCAACAATTATGGCAATGCCTACAACCGCGTCTCCGTATTGACACAGGAATTAAGGCTGAGCTCTGTGGAACGTTCCGGTGACCGTTTGCAATGGACGGCCGGTCTCTTTGGGTTTGTTCAGGACAACCCCGTCAAACAGGCTACGAGATTTGGAGCAGATGCCGGTTTCATCGGTGTGCCTGATAAAAATTTCGCTCTGATCGCCCGGAACCTGGGAAAGGGTGAAGGACTGGCTGGTTTTGGGCAGGCGACCTGGACCATCACACCTAAACTGTTGTTGACCGGCGGACTCCGGTACGACCGGGAATGGAAGCGGATGTCCGTCGAAGGCACCTATGAAAAAATGGGTGGCCCCTCATTTATCACAAGGCCGGATACTTCCGGGAAGGGTACCTACGCAGCATTTTCCCCCAAGGCAGGACTTCAATATCTGATCACGGATCATGCTACGGCTCATATCACCTATTCCAGAGGGTTCAGGGCTGGGGGCTTGTCAACCCTTGGATCTGATCCGTCCCAACCACCGCTGATCGGCTATGATCCGGAATCGAGCGATCATTGGGAACTCGGGTGGAAGGGTGCTTTTGCCCAAAACCGGATCCGCACGTTTGTAGCTGTGTTCCAGTCTAACATCGGCAATGCCCAGGTACCGACCCTGATTTTGCCTGACGCGATTACCGTCACTCGAAATGCCGGGAGCATCCGAAGCCGGGGCATTGAAGTGGAAACGGAATGGAGACCTGCCCGTGGACTTTCCTTCTCCTGGAAATATGCTGGCACAGCATCCACCTACACTCGCTTGAGGCTGGCTCGGAATGGACAAACGGAAAACCTGGATGGCAATCGACAGATCCTCACACCTTCACACACGTCTTTACTCACCGGAGATTACACAATTCCGTTGGGGCGAAAAAAGCGTTATTCCTTCGATTTGCGTGCGGAATGGAGGCACACGGGAAGCGTCTATTTCGATTTGGCAAACCAGATCCATCAATCACCTTATGGCGTCACCAACATTCGGATAGGCCTCAGGAGCAAGAAATATGCCTTGCACGGTTGGGTTAGAAACCTGACGGGAGAGAAATTCATAGATTATGCATATGACTTTGGGGCCGTGCATCTTGGTGACCCTCGGACTTATGGATTCACGCTGACAAGGCAGTGATTCAAGGTTGGGGGATGAGCCTCCGAATCGACTCCTGTTTGTCAACCGTTTTCGGTAAATTGTAACGGCTTTATGAAAAGTGAAACGATTTGCTGAAAGCACTCCTGATATCGATTTGCCTTACGATTCCGCTGTCAGGTTACCTTCAAACTGCGCCGGCGGGAACGGATTACACGCTGTATAATGAAACACAGCAGCTGTATGGCTATTCAATCAACGATATTCAGAGGGACGGGTATGGATTTTTCTGGCTTGCGACACAAAGGGGCTTGATTCGCTTTGATGGCAGAAATTTCATTGAAGTATATCCCCCGGCTGAAGAAGGCGGGCGGAAAGAAATCGAAAAAATCCATATCAGCGGAGATTCACTTTGGTTGATTCTTCGGGAACACGGATGTCAAGTGCTGAATATTTCAACCCTCAAATTCAATCGTGTTTGCGAAGAGACGGTGGATGACGTTGCATCCATTCCGGGGGGATCCGATATCCTGTTAATGGAGGATGGAACCCTTCTCAAATCAAGAGCGGGAAAGCGTTTGGCCAGCAGAAGGTATCCCAGAGCGAAAAAAGGACTTTTGCTCCATCATCTGGGCAGGATGTTTGTGACCCTGCCCGGAACGGGTGCGTTTGAGCTGGATACCACCGATTTATCCGTCCGCAGGAGACTCCCCTGGGAACCCGAAGCTTACAAGGAAAGTTTTTCGATTATTGGGGATGATGTATTCTTTGTCTCCAACGGACGGGCCATTCTGCTCGACAAAACACTCACACATATTCGTAATCCATTCTTTGGAAAACCGCTCAACAAGCAGGTAAGTGCCCTTTCTGGCACTGGAACCTCCTTAAGATTCATCATCTGCAACAACAACCAGCTCTTTGAACAACGTAACGGTGTATTCAAGAGCATTCCACTGGCCGGACTCGAGAATTTCGAATTCAGGAATCTTTGGGTTGTTGACAGCACGAATATTTTGTTAGGCACAAACCAGGGATTGGTGCATATCCGCATGGAAAGATATCCGGCGGATCACTTTCAGGAGCAAGGTGATGATTCGGATGGTGAGTTGAGGATTCGCAGGAAGATCCTTGAATATCCGGACGGGAAACTCATGCTGATGGGGAGTCCACTCACCTTTCTCCTGACTCCGTCATCCGGTTTGAACAGGCTCTTGCCTTATCGCTTCTCTGCATATGATGCCACTTTTGCAGGCAAAGACCTGTATGTTGCCACGGAAGGACTGGGATTGGTACGCGTCAAACCGGGAGCAAAATCAGTAGAAACGTTGAACATCGAACCCCGAGTACCCAAGGCATTCTACCTGGCCATCTGTTACGATAGTTTGGCGAACAGGATATTGGTGGGGGGGCAACAAACATTGATCAATTACAATCCAACGACCGGGAAATCCAACAATCTGGAGGTGGTCCCTAAATCAGGCATGATCCGTGCGATCTTTCAAGACCACCCATACCGCAGATATTGGATCGGCACCGAAAATGGATTGTTCATTTTGGACAGTTCGTTACACACGTTGGCGGTTTTCGGTGGGGGGAAGGATGGATTGCGGGGAACACTGATTGGTGACATGATCCAACGACGAAATCACAAGGAAATGTGGATCGGACATGATCATGGAGTTGATATCCTGGATTTGAACAGCCTGCGCATCATTCGGCATATCCCGGACTCTGTATTCATCAATCCGCGGGTGGTTTCGCTCGAAGAGGATAAAAGTGGCCGGATATGGATGGGTACATATTCCGGTATCATAGGATATGAACCTGTTTCAGGACAATTCCATCGGTTGGGTCGTGGTAACGGATTGATCAATACGGAGTATAACTATAAGGCCTCGCTTCGGATGCAGGACGGACGGTTGATCTTCGGAGGGCTCAACGGTTATGACATTATCGATCCGTCCAAACTTCCGTTTTCCACTGAAGTGAGAAAAGGCATCATTACCGGTCTGCATAGATTCAAAGGGCAGGATACCATTTTCCAGGCCATAAATAATCGTCCAGGGCGCATTTCATTCGATGCACAAAATGAGTATCTCCGCATTTATGTATCCAGTCCGGACATCCTCGGTGCTGCTGCCCAGACATATGAATATAATATTGATGGCGGGCAATGGATTACACTGAACGGTGCCGCCCACATCAACATCCTGAGAATGGACCCGGGGAATTACACGCTCAATATCCGGGCTTTCGATGCATTTGGTACGCAGGTAAGATTCGATCCCGTGAACATCAAGGCAACGGTTCCATTCCTCAAATCCAGGCTTTTTCTGATCATTTTGATCTGTTTTGCGGTATTGTTCATGACCCTTTTCATACTTTCTTCTGTGCGGGCAAAGAATAGGGAGCATCAGCTGAAGGAACGCATTGCGATGGACTTGCACGACGAAGTCGGAACGATGTTGACCCGGGCGCTTTACGTGGCCAGAACAGATGATAAAACGGCCACCAACAGCCATCTCATCCAATCTTTGAATGAATCCCTGTTCAGTCTGAGGGCGCATATCAACACAATGAACCACACCAGTTTCAGTTTTCCGGCATTGGCTGACGATGTCAAGGAAATGACACAGTCGTTGCTCGGTATGACAAATTGCAGAGGTCTTGTGGAGGATAAAACAGATGACCCATATCGCATACAGGGGGCCTTGTGTAGGGATATCAGACTATGCCTGTATGAGATCATCAACAACACATTGAAACATTCCGGTGCAGATACTTTACGGATATATCTGACA
>JBEEMB010000088.1:0-2652 GCA_041167815.1 Bacteroidota bacterium
AAAAAACTGAAAAACCGATTCGGTATCGGAGAAAATGATGAACTTCAATACAGGGAATCATGATGAACAACAAACATTGGGAAGCAGCATTGTCTGATGCCGTCAAAGAGATGAAGCTAGTTGAGCCTTCATCAGATCTGCGAGCCGGTGTCATGAAGCAGATCCGTAGCATGGAAGCGGCTCGGCCGGTCACCGTGCGTCCCTTGCTTTCTGCAACCATCAGAAAAATCATCCTTGTATCCATCCCGGCATTGATGGCCGCAGCGTTATTGCTCTACCCTCCATCGGCTGACAGCACCGGATCCATCTTTGACAACAGACTTGATTTTATTCCGGAGATAACACTGCCGGCCCTCACCTTTGAAATATCAGACACCTTCAAACTGGCACTGATCGCTGTCCTAATGTTCGCATTCCTCCAGGTCGTCAACATTGGCAGACTGATCAACAAAGCAGACAAGGGATTGCACTAAGCTGCAACCGAATACAGCAGGATATCATCGATGTTTCCACCAAATGGGGTACATTCATGATCAATTCAACGAATAGATATGCGCATGTGCAAGTTTCTGCTGCACGTTTTATTGATTGCTTGCTTGATGCTTTTGCGTAAGGATGTATGCGCATCAGACACCATCCCCGCGTTGAGGGAAGTCTTTCGGGAAAAATTCCTGATCGGAGCCGCGGTTTCACCCAGAAATATCTATTCAGCAGAAGGAGACATCCTTCAGAAACATTTCAGTAGCCTCACGGCGGAAAATGTGATGAAGATGGGACTCATCCATCCTGAACCAAATCGCTATGCCTGGGCCGGTCCGGACTCGATCGCTGAGTTTGCGCGTACGCATGGGATGAAGTTAAGGGGACATACCCTGGTCTGGCATAAACAAACACCTCGTTGGTTGTTCATGGAACCCGATGGCCGAAAAGTTTCCAAAGAAAAATTACTCGCACGGCTTCGTGAGCACATATTCGCGGTAGTAAGCAGATACCGCGGACAAATCTATGCCTGGGATGTGCTGAATGAAGCCATCAGCGATGATCCCGGCACTTTCTACACACGCACGCCATTCTTAGAGATCTGCGGAGAAGAATTCATTGAGAAGATTTTCAGATGGGCCCACGAAGCCGATCCACAGGCACTGTTGTTTTACAACGATTATCGGGAGACTGATCCTGTCAAGCGAAAGAAGATCATAGAATTGGTAACGCGTCTGCGCGACAAAGGCGTACCCATACACGGTATTGGATTGCAGGGACACTGGTCCATCCACCATCTCCAGGCTCAGGCCCTGGAAGACTGCCTGAAGGATTTCGCAGCCACGGGACTCATCCTGCACATCACGGAACTGGACCTCTCCGTTTGGCCGGGCGAAGCAGATCGCAGGGAGATCCGACCCGAAGAGCATATGAACGGATACACAAAAGAAAATGCCAGAAAACAGGATGCCCTTTACGGGATGATCTTCTCCAAATTCCTGAAATATTCAAACGCCATCCAATCCGTCACGTTCTGGAACATTACCGACCGGCACAGCTGGCTTGATGAATGGCCCGTGCGGGGGCGCAAGGATCATCCGTTGCTTTTCGATGCCAACCTTCAACCCAAATTCGCTTTCTGGAAGGTGGTGGAACAAATCAGATATTGATCAATCGTTTATAAGCCCTACGCTCATGACACGCATACCTTTTGACATATTGGCGGCCACGATAAAGACCGCATTCTTGAAGGCCGGGATGCCGGAGACTGCGGCAGACACCTGTGCCCGCATGCATGCAGAATCAAGCCGCGATGGGGTCTATTCCCACGGACTGAACCGTGTGGAGCGATTTGTGGATTTCATACACAAAGGCTGGGTGGATGTACATGCCACCCCGGAGCGGGTCGATCAAATGGGGCTTATGGAAGTATGGGACGGTCGCATGGGGCCGGGCATCACCAACGCGTTGTCGGCGATGGACCGATGTACGGAACTCGCCAAAACCCATGGCATCGGATTGGTTTCGCTGCGTAATACAACCCACTGGATGCGGGGCGGCACCTATGGATGGCGGGCAGCAGAAGCAGGTTTCATCGCCATCTGTTGGACCAATACGGAATCCTGCATGCCGGCCTGGGGAGCCACATCGGAATGCATCGGAAATAATCCCTTCATCATGGCCGTACCCAGACCGGAAGGGCATATCGTGCTCGACATGGCGATGTCACAATATTCATACGGCAAACTCCAGGTGACCCGTCAACAGGGTAAAAAGCTACCTTATCCCGGCGGGTTCGACCATGACGGCCAACTCACGGACGACCCCGGCAGCATTGAAGAAACACGCCGCATCCTGCCCATGGGTTACTGGAAAGGATCCGGCTTCGCCGTGATGCTTGATCTGATCGGAGCCATCCTCTCAGGCGGTCGCACGACGGCACAGATTGATGCCTATGGCAAGGGCAGCTGCGGCAGCTGCTGCCAGATATTCGTGGCTTTCGATCCCAACAGATTCGGACAGTCCGACAGTATCCGCGAGGCCGTGGAAGGAACGCTACGCCATCTGCACGGAGCAAACCCTGTAACACCGGGCGTATCCATCAGATTCCCGGGAGAAGGCACATTGAAAACCCGGGCGGAAAATCTACAGTTGGGCGTTCCCGTTGATGAC
>JBEEMB010000321.1:0-3075 GCA_041167815.1 Bacteroidota bacterium
GTATGCATGAACCCCAGCCTCAAATCTTTGTTAAATAGGATCGACGGATGGCTGAAAAAAAGTCAGGTTGCGTTAATTGCATTCGTTAAGGCATATTTTTTGACCGATTCACAGACAAAAACAGCTACGGCTATGAAATTCAAACAGGTTCTTTTGGTCATGCTCATCAGTGGCCTTACCACTGGAGCTATCCTTTATGGCTATGGCAAGTTCAGCGGCAGAGGTGTCGTGATGCAACCATCCAACATCCAAACGCCTTCGAACTATGCCGGTTTTTACGACAGCAACAACCAGGCACCCGGTGCGCTGGTGGATTTCCAACAGGCGGCACAGTCGACCACCCCGGCCGTCGTTCATATTACGACCGTCATCGGCAGGGATCAGGCCAGCAACAACCTACCGCGCCGTTCCAATCCGTTCGCGGATATCTTCGGGGATGATTTCTTCAAAGAATTCGAAAGTCCTTTCCGTTCTGTCCCCCAGCGGGCCAGCGGTTCCGGCGTGATCGTCAGTGAAGACGGATACATCATCACCAACAATCACGTCATTGAAGAAGCCACCGAGATCAAGGTGACGCTCAACAACAAGAAAAATTATGTGGCAAAGCTCGTGGGCAAGGATCCGAGCAGTGATCTGGCCCTGTTGAAGATCGAGGGCAAAGGCCTGCCTTTCCTGTTGTACGGCAACTCGGACCAGATCCGGATCGGACAGTGGGTGTTGGCCGTTGGTTATCCGCTCAACCTGGAAACCACTGTCACCGCAGGCATTGTAAGTGCCAAGGCCCGCACACTCGGACTGAACGCACGCAAAAGCAATACCCCGATCGAGTCATTCATCCAAACTGATGCCGCTGTAAATCAGGGCAACTCGGGTGGAGCCCTGGTGAACGCCAATGGAGAACTGGTGGGGATTGTGTCCGCCATTGCCTCTCCTACGGGTGCTTATGCGGGTTACAGCTATGCCATCCCGGTGAACATCGTGAAAAAAATCATCAACGACTTGCTGGAATTTGGCACAGTGCAACGGGCATACCTTGGTATTTCCTATCTGCCGGAATCCGCGCCTGATGCAGAACGCGATAAGGTTGGATATAAAGAAGGCCAGGGCGTGCTTGTACTGGATGTGGCGAAGGATGGTGCGATGGCAGGTTCCGGCATCACCAAAGGTGATTATATCTCCAAAGTCAATGGTGTGAAGGTCACAACCGGCAGCGAGATGGTTGAGCAGGTAGCGGGATACAAGCCGGGCGACAAGATAACGGTCAACTACACCCGAAATGGCAAAGAATATTCCACACAGATCACCCTGAAAAACCGCTCTGGCAGTTATGATGTGGTGAAGAGTAACGTACTGGAGAATTTCGGTGCAGAATTTGAAACCCTTGATGCGAAGAAAGCCAAAGAATATGGCGTGAAAGGTGGCGTGGTGGTCAAACGTATCGGCAAAGGCGCCATCGATGAACAAACACGCATGCGCGACGGATTCGTCATCTACAAGGCCAACGGTCAGGAAGTTAAGACCCTCGAAGATTTCTCCTCAGCTGTGGCTTCAGGCCAGAAGCGGGTGATGCTCGAAGGATTCTATCCCGGCTACGAGGGCACCTATCAATATCCCATCGAATTGGAATAATTAACGGAGACGTATACACGAAAGAAGGCGGAGCTGGATGCTCCGCCTTTTTAGTTTCCGACGAAGATAAAAATAAATATGATCAGCGATGCCAGACCTGATAAGCCCATGGGGCAAGGTCTATGCCGCTGTCCTGAGCGAAGTCCTGTTCCTTACCGGAGAAGAGTTCTGTAAAAGATCCTGACAATCGTACGTCCCGGATGGTGAAGTCCCAGTGCCGATAGCCGCTGAGGTTCAGTACCACCAGGATGGCGCTGTTTTCCGTGATCCGGAGATAGCTGAATACATGATTGTCGTGGGATGTTTGCAATCGCAAGGCATTGCCGGTGGAGAACGCGGGGTGTGTATTTCGCAGACCAAGGAGTTGTTTGAAAAAATTGTGGAGACCGGGGACGTCAGTTGTCCACTCGATAGGATCACGGTCGAAAAAAGCCAACCTTTTATTATTGGGAAGCTCCTGTCCGCTGTACATCAGGAAAATGCCCGGCCAGGTACAGGAGAATACAGCCAGTGGTAAGGCCATGTCTCCATATTTTTCGTATTCTGTGCCATTCCACGAATTTTCGTCGTGGTTGCTCGTAAACCACGCCGGCCAACCCGGATTTTCCTGAGGATTGGCATATTTATGCAAGGTTTCTACGAGCTGATGCACCCGGTGATGCCATGGCTCCAGAAACTCACGGCTGGCATGCATCCAGCGCCAGGCATAACCGGCATCGAAAACCGTCATGTGCTGCGGATTTTCCAGGGGATCGAGCTCCGCCAGCCAGAACAACGGTTTAACGAGATCCAGGGCAGCGCGAGCCTCTGCCCAGAAATCTGCCGGCGTGAGCATGGCCATGTCGCAACGAAATCCGTCGATGCCGCATTGGTCTATCCACCACCGCATACTGTCGATCATCTCTTTCCTTATTCCAGGATGGTTGTAATCCAGATCGATCACATCATCCCATCCATGCGCATCAAAAAACTGACCGTCCTCATTGCGTTTGTAAAATTCGGGATGTGTTTGAGTCCAATGGTGATCACATCCGGTATGATTGGCCACCCAGTCGATGATCACACGCATGCCTAGTTGATGCGCTTTTTTCACCAATGCTTGAAAATCCTGCAGGCTACCGAATTCCGGGTTGACAGATCGATGATCTGAGGCGGCATAGTAACTTCCAAGGGTTCCTTTTCTGCCCTGCTGCGAAATGGGCGTAACGGGCATAAACCATAGGATATCGATACCCATATCGGCCAAACGGTCCAGATGGCGGGAAAAAGCGCTGAATGTGCCTTCCTGCGTGTACTGACGGGTGTTG
The DNA here is from genome assembly GCA_041167815.1 of Bacteroidota bacterium. Taxonomy (GTDB): domain Bacteria; phylum Bacteroidota; class Bacteroidia; order Chitinophagales; family Chitinophagaceae; genus Pollutibacter. The sequence goes on from JBEEMB010000321.1 coordinate 2,937, forward strand.
ACTTCGTAGACGGATATGCGGCAGGCCTGATGCGGAAGGGGGTGTCGTGACATATTTTGAGCTGAAATGTTTGGGCCGAAGCGATTAGATTGATGGAGAATGCAACAGCCGGCAAGTCCGAAAAATAAGACATTTATGT
>JBEEMB010000114.1:0-6600 GCA_041167815.1 Bacteroidota bacterium
TTATCAGTGCCGAGATCCGGAAGCAATTATTGGAGAAGACCGGATCGGAACTTCCTACCCATGTCGTCGCCTGTGTGGGCGGAGGCAGCAATGCGGCTGGAGCTTTCTATCATTTCCTGGATGAGCCTGAGGTGGCCATCGTGGCAGTTGAAGCTGCCGGTCATGGTGTGGATACAGATATGAGTGCTGCCACCACGCAGCTCGGGAAGCCCGGCATCCTGCACGGGAGCATGAGCCTGCTGATGCAGACCGAAGACGGCCAGGTCATTGAGCCGCATAGCATCTCCGCCGGTCTGGATTATCCCGGAATTGGCCCTATGCATGCTAACCTTTATAAGTCTGGTCGAGGGATTTTCCTGAGTGCCACGGATGATGAAGCCATCGAATCCGCTTTCGAAGTATCCAGACTGGAAGGCATCATTCCTGCCCTCGAAACGGCACATGCCTTTGCCGCGCTTGATCAGATGAGGTTCTCCCCGGACGATTGTGTGGTGGTATGCCTTAGCGGCCGCGGCGATAAGGATCTCGGCACCTATATGAAATTCATGCAATGAACACCGGTCCACCGGTGAATGGAAATAAATATGAGCAGACTCAACGACTTGTTCAAACGTAAATCATCCCGCGTACTTAACGTTTATTGCACGGCGGGTTTCCCGCATGCCGACAGTACCCTGCCGGTGATGAAGGCATTGCAGACTTCAGGCGCCGACATCATCGAGCTCGGCATGCCTTACAGCGATCCGCTGGCGGATGGCCCGGTCATACAACACAGTAGCAGCATCGCGCTGCAACAGGGGATGACCATCGCCAAACTTTTTGCCGACCTCAAGGATTTCCGGAAGGATATCACCATACCTGTCATCCTGATGGGATACCTCAATCCGGTATTGCAATATGGTTTCGAGCGTTTCTGCCAGGATGCAGCAGCGGCCGGCGTTGACGGCTTCATCCTGCCGGATCTTCCTGAATATGAATATGAGACCATTTACGGTCCGTTGATGAAGGCTCATGGACTTGATATGATCTTCCTGGTAACGCCTGAAACCAGTGAAGAACGTGTACGCAGGTTGGACAAGCTGAGCAGCGGATTCCTGTATGCCGTATCATCCTCATCAACCACGGGCTCCGGAAAGCAGATGGGTAGTGTCGAATCCTATCTGGAAAGACTTCAGGGATATCGACTTCAAAATCCGGTGCTGGTAGGATTCGGTATCCGCAACAAGGAGACCTTCGATGCCGCCTGCAAACATGCCAACGGAGCAATCATTGGTTCCGCATACATTCAGACACTGGAGCATGCGGACAATATGGCGCAGGCTACGCAAGAATTTCTTGGAGACATACTAACGTGAACGGCTAACCGAAGATCATGGATATCGCCATCATTAAATATAACGCAGGAAACATCCAGTCAGTGCTATACGCGCTTGACAGGATTGGCGCCACAGCTGTCGTGACCGACGATGTGGAGGCCATCCGTTCCGCCGACCGGGTGATCTTTCCGGGCGTGGGAGAGGCTTCATCGGCTATGACATACCTGCGCGCCCGTGGATTGGATCATGTGATCAGAGACCTTTCACAACCGGTACTCGGCATATGTCTGGGGATGCAACTGATGTGTCGTCATTCGGAAGAAAATGACACGGAATGCCTCGGCATCTTCGACGAGGATGTCCGCAGATTTGATGCTGCAGGCGCAGATTTTAAGATCCCGCAAATTGGATGGAACACCATCCAACAATTGAAAGGAGACATCTTTGCGGGTGTTCTGGAATCATCCTATTGCTATTTTGTACACAGTTATCATGCCTCACTTGGGCCGCACACCATTGCCGTCACAGACTACATCCAACCGTACAGTTCCGCCTTGCAAAAGAATAATTTCACCGGGGTTCAATTCCATCCCGAAAAGAGTGCAGTGGTCGGAGAGCGTATCCTTAGGAATTTTCTCAGTCGCTAATAAATTAAATTCATGCAGATCATTCCTGCCATAGATATCATCGATGGACGTTGCGTAAGGCTTACGGAAGGCGATTTCGACCGGAAAACGGTCTACGACGCAAACCCGGCAGACATGGCCAAACGCTTCGCGGATGCCGGTCTCCGGAGATTGCACCTGGTGGATCTGGATGGGGCGAAGGCCGGCCGTGTGACAAACTGGGCGGTGCTGGAAGCTGTGGTGGCTGCCGCTGATCTGGAAGTTGATTTTGGAGGCGGAGTGAAAACGGAAGAGGAAGTTCAGCGCATCATCAACACCGGAGCGGCGTACGTGACGGTGGGCAGCATCGCCGTCAAGAACGAACCGCTGCTGCTGGATTGGTTCGGTCGTTTCGGGGCGGACAGGTTTCTGCTGGGGGCGGATGTCCGCAACGAACAGATCTCCATCGGTGGATGGCTGGAGGATACATCCATCGGCATATTTGATTTTTTGGAGCGGTTCACTGGTCACGGTGTCAGTCAGGTTTTTTGCACGGATGTCAGCAAGGATGGCAGGATGGAAGGGCCCTCTATCGACCTATATCGCCGGATAATTGAGCGGTTTCCCGAACTCGGACTCATCGCCAGCGGCGGGGTCAGTGCTATGGACGACCTGGAAGCCTTGCGGGCACTGGGTTGTAGCGGTGCCATTCTGGGGAAGGCCATCTACGAACAGCATATCACCCTGGCTGAACTGACCGCTTTCTCAAGTTGAACATATTGAAGGATATCCGATCATTATGCTGACAAAACGAATCATACCCTGCCTTGATATCAAAGACGGCAGAACCGTGAAGGGCACCAATTTCGTGAACCTACGCGACGCGGGAGATCCCGTTGAATTGGGCGCCCGCTATGCACTGGAAGGTGCGGACGAGCTGGTCTTTCTGGATATCACGGCAACGGTCGAAAAGCGAAAGACCCTGAGTGAGCTTGTCACCCGCATCGCCCGGCACATCAATATCCCCTTCACCGTAGGTGGTGGTATTTCCAGTGTGGAGGACGTAAGCGTGCTGTTGCAGAGTGGTGCTGACAAGATTTCCGTCAACAGTGCAGCCGTTCGCAGGCCGGAACTGATCCGAGAATTATCCGGATCATTCGGAAGCCAGTGTGTGGTATTGGCCATAGATACGAGAAGAGAGGCCGACGGCCATTGGTATGTTTATCTGAACGGCGGCCGGGTGCCCACGACCATTCGTTGTGAGGACTGGGCGGAGGAGGCCGTAGGGTTGGGGGCCGGAGAAATCCTGCTGACCTCCATGGATCATGATGGCACCAAACAGGGATTCGCGATCGATATCACACATCATCTTTCCACCACGCTGCCGGTTCCGGTCATCGCCTCAGGCGGTGGCGGTATCCCTCAACATTTTTCAGACATATTTCTTGCGGGTGCCGACGCAGCCCTGGCTGCCAGCATCTTTCATTTCGGAGAGATCGCCATCCCGGATCTAAAGCAGTATCTCGCTGCCGAAGGGGTACGTGTCAGGTTGTGATCCACATTTTATAGAACTTAGTATCCATAATCACCCTTAAAGATTCCAACGTGCAGATAGATTTCAAAAAACACCCCGACGGACTAGTGCCCGCCATTGTACAGGATGATGTCACCCTGAAGGTCCTGATGATGGGTTACATGAACGAGGAGGCGCTGGAGACGACACTTCGTACCGGTTTCGTGACCTTTTTCAGTCGCAGCCGTCAACGGTTGTGGACGAAAGGAGAGGAGAGTGGCAACCTCCTCGATCTTAAGAGTATGTCGGTCGACTGCGATGGAGACACGATCCTGGTGAAGGTTCATCCCAAAGGTCCGGTATGCCACACTGGTGCTGATACCTGCTGGAATGAAGTCAATCACTCATCCGATTTCCTGACTTACCTGGAGGAGATCATCGATCTGCGTAAGCGGAGTGAGGATGAAAACTCCTACGTACGCAAGCTGTTTGGAAGGGGACAGGCGAAGATTGCCCAAAAGGTGGGAGAAGAAGCTGTGGAGCTTGTGATCGAATCGATGCGTCATGAGCCTGAACTGTTTGTCAACGAAGCAGCGGATCTGCTCTTTCATTATTTGATTTTGCTTAACAGCAAAGGGTATAAATTGCAGGATATCCGGGATGTGCTCAAACAAAGACACGCTAAATGAAAAAAATCCTTTTGCTCTGCTGCCTGTTACCGATGTTCGGACTGGCACAAACTAATAACGAAGTAACATTGGAAGGCGTTCTATCCGGCTTGCCGGATGGCACGGTTGTGTCATTGCGGGATCAAAACCCTGAACAGACGGCGCCTATCGCCACGGCTCAATCCAAAGGAGGAAAGTTCACCATAAAGGGCAAACTGCCCGCTTCCAATCTTTATTATCTGAACTATGCAGGGACCGAGCAACGATTATTTCTTTTTTTAGAGCCGGGGGTGGTGAAACTGAATGGTCATAGGGACTCTCTGATGGCTGCCAGGATTTCAGGTTCAAAAGCTCATGAGGCATTCTCTGTCTTCAATTCAGAGTTCAGTGCATTGTTCGGGAAAGTAAGTGCGCTGGCTCAACAGTTGAATGGTGGGAAGGCAGACAGTGCAGGCACCTTGCGTAAGCAATATGAGGAGACTGTGGCGGACATCAATCGCCGCACAGATGATTACGTCAGAAGGTATGATCAGTCTGTGGTCGCCCCATTTGCCATTCTGTTGATGTCGCAACTTACTGAAGATCTTTCCATCATGGAAGGCAGGTTCGCCCTGCTGAAAGCTTCGGCTAAAGAGAGTTTCTATGGGCAGATGGTAGCAAAAACACTATCAGATGCGAAGGCCGGTGCTATCGGTTCGCAGGCTATCGAATTCACACAGAACGACCCGGAAGGTAAGCCCGTCAGTCTGGCGTCTTTCCGCGGTAAATATGTTTTGATTGATTTCTGGGCGAGTTGGTGCCGCCCCTGCCGGGATGAAAATCCGAACGTGGTAGCCGCCTTCGAGAAATTCAAATCCAAAAATTTCACGGTGCTGGGTGTGTCATTGGATCGCAGTAAGGAGCCATGGATAAAAGCCATCGCCGATGACCGGCTGACTTGGACACATGTGAGTGATCTCAAGTTCTGGAACAATGAGGTAGCGCAGATGTATCGTATATCCAGTATTCCTCAGAATCTGTTGCTCGGGCCTGACGGCAAAATCATAGCAAAAAACCTCCGCGGACCAGAATTACACAGACAATTGGAGGCTTTGATCAAATGATTTTTTTTCTTTTTAATGGCAACCCCGCGTATTTTGAATGTGGATAAACTTCCACTGTTGCAGGGTGCTGTTTGATACAATCTTAAGAACTCCGCTGATTCTTGCAAATGCATCAAGAAATAGTAAAATTTCTTGATGCATTTGCATTTTATAACAACAAACATTGGCGGCTCACTTAATCGTTTGTTAATAGTATGTTATCGTTCTTTTGAACAAAAGGAGGTACTTTTGTGCCCTAAAAAACAACGTCTATGCGCATATTCAAGTTCCTCGCCTCGATGGTGATGGTCCTGTTGGCGTCAGTCGCCGTTCAGGCACAGGTCACTACCAGTTCGATGAGCGGTACAGTGAAGTCATCCACAGGGGAAATTCTCCAGGGTGCTTCTGTAAAGATTACCCACCTGCCTACAGGTACGGTAGTTACTGCCTCCACTACGTCGAACGGTCGTTTTACCGTATCAAACCTTCAGCCCGGAGGTCCTTACACCGTTGAAGTCACTTATCTCGGTTACAATGCTCAGGTAAGAAAGGATGTCTATCTTGATCTCGGTGAGACGGGTCGTGAAGATTTCACCATGAGTAACACCACCCAGAATCTCAAAGAAGTGGTCGTAACCGCCAGCCGAGCCAAGCAAACGCTGAACGGTGGTGTAGGTGCGAGCATCTCTGCCGAACGCATGGAAAACATGCCAACGGTTGGACGTAACCTGACGGATTTCATTCGTCTCACGCCTCAGGCCAAAACAACATTCGGCGGCGGTATCTCCATCGCTGGTCAGAACAACAGGTACAACCAGATCATGTTCGACGGTGCCGTTAACAACGACGTTTTCGGTCTTTCTGAAACGGGAACCAACGGTGGACAAACCGGATCATCCCCGATCAGCATCGATGCCATCGAATCCTTCCAGGTGGGTGTATCTCCCTATGATGTGTCTCTCGGTAACTTCACCGGAGGTTCCGTAAACGCAGTCACCAAGAGCGGTACCAATACATTGAAAGGTTCTGCATACTTCATCAACCGTAACCAGCAGTTTGCCGGACGTACACCCATTGGTAATAAGGAGGCTGCCATTAGCCTGCCAGACTTCCAGGCGAACACCATTGGTGCCACCATCGGTGGTCCTATCATTAAGAACAAACTGTTCTATTTTGTAAGCGCGGAATTCCAGCGTGATGAGCGTCCTCAGCCTTTTACAGCCTCAGCCTTCCGTAATCCTCCCGGCGCTTCTGCCATGCAGGATTCAGTAGGCCTCATCGTGGCGAAACTGAAAACGTTGGGTTATGATCCAGGCAGCTATACCGATATTCCGGATCTGTTGAACTCCAATAAGCTTGCAGCCAAGCTGACATGGAACATCAACAGTAAGCACCGTCTGAACATGTCTTATCGCT
>JBEEMB010000316.1:0-3859 GCA_041167815.1 Bacteroidota bacterium
TGTTTTCCACACGACCCAGGTTAACATATGGCAGGATCCCGCCGAATACACCCATGATGGTGTTGTTCTGCGTTACGATATCCGTCCGGTTGTCGCGGAAAACATCGAACGTGAGATCCAGATGCTTGAACAAGGTCAGATCAACGCCGATGTCATACTTCAGACTCCGCTCCGGACTGATATCTGGGTTCGCCTGATATGATGGCATCAATCCAGTGTTGGTCACGAGCGAATTCAATCCGGTAAGATAGGATCCGTTGGACACGAAATACTGCTGGAACAAATATCGTCCGTCATTCGGCAGGTCCCATCCCGTCAGTCCGGCGGAGGCCCTGAGCTTCAAGAAGTTGACGACCCGATTACCCTGGAGAAACCCTTCCCTGGAAACCACCCATCCGGCGGCCAGCGAGGGATACATATGCCAGCGGTTGCCTGGCGCATAGTTGTCTGACCCGCTGTATCCGAAGCCGAGTTCCGCTATATACTTGTCATCAAACGCATAATGTAACCGACCGCCCAGATTGAGGAAATTGTAGAAGATATTGTTGCCGCCATTCTGGCCGACATTGTTGTTGTCCTGATCAGTGATGAAAGCACTTGCGAAATAATTGAGGGCCGCGGTGACCTGATGACGACCAAAACGACGGTCATATCCGGCCGTGAGGTTCATCTGCTTCCAGTCGTACTGATCCTCGGCCGTGGAACCGTTAGCGACCAGATCCGTATTGTTATCATTGGTCGTCTTGATGCCATTGTTATACCGGGCATAGGTAGCCGTCTTACTGGCACGCGTACGCGTCCAGGTATTGAAAGACACCGCCTGCGAGAGATAGAGGCCGGGTGTAATGAAATCAAGCTTCTGCTTCAAAGTGAAATTCGCCTGAAGCGTACGATCCTGGGTAGATGTCCAGCCCTGTGCATTCAGCGAAGCGACAGGATTGTTCGGAAAGAGCGTGGTGCCCGACCAGAAACCGCTGGTATCCTTCACCTTATACAAAGAGGACGGATAGGAAGCCATGTTGTTCCAGAGTGAGGGACCGTTGAAATTCGGATAACGGCGCTCTTCTATCCGGCCGCCAAGGTCCACTTTCGCCTCAAAAATCTTGAAGAAACTGAAATCCAGATTGGTGCGGATGTTGAAACGCTGGATCTGTGCATTGGAGGTCTTGTCGTTCGTCGGGACATTGTACAATCCTCCATGCTTCATATAATCCAGCACTACACCGAAACGTGTTTGTTCATCTCCTCCATTCAGGATAAGATTCGCATTCGTGTACCTTCCACTCTTCTTCAGGTTTTCCGTAAACCAGTCGACATCTGTGCCCGTGCCATTTCTGAAGGCCTCAAGTTGCGCATCGCTGAACGTGGGAGACCAGACAAAACGGTTGCCATTGAGGCGGTATCCGTCATTGCTGACTGCCTGATTGAACAACCCAGCGTACTCCAGGGAACGCAAAGGTTTGTTCAATACGATCGGTTGCTGCCAACCGGTGACGTAGTTGAATTTCACTTGCTGTTTCTGTGCCTGTCCGCGACGGGTCACCACCCAGATCACTCCGTTTGCACCCCGCATCCCGAAAGTCGACAGGGATACGGGATCTTTCAACACCGTGATCTGCTCAATCTCCTCAGGGGAGAGATAGGCGAAATATGACTGGGTGACCTGGAATCCATCAACGTAATAGATCGGTCCGGACACATCGTATGTGCCCCGTCCACGGATCGCTAATCCGGCATTGTCATATCCGGGTTCCCCTGATCCCTGACGTACGACCAGTCCCTGCAACTGCCCATACAAGGTGTTCGTAAGATTGGCCACCGGTGTCTTCGTGATCGTTCCGGAGCCGATGCTGGCCCGAGGGAGGATGGAACTGGCTGTCGGGACGGAAAAAAACACGCCGCTTTCGTTGCCGACCGACTGTGCATTCACTACCATGGAATCCTGCTTTTCCTGCGCCTGAAGGCTGTCCCACAGCGGCATTGCCAGGCCTGCCAGCAAAGAGAAGGCCAGCCAATATGATGTATTTCGATGCATTTCTTTCATTTTATGATTCATACCCATGTGCTGTCAATTCATCAGTAACCCGGGTTTTGTACCAGGTAGCCCTTGTTCACTTCAGACTGCGGGAAAGGATTAAGGAATTGACCGGGCGCCCAGAATCCTACATAGACGACCCGGTTTGTGTAATTGGTGTTGCCTGTCAGTTTGACATTTGTCAGATCGTTGAAGGCAAAGGATCGGATATTACCGCCAATGATGCCGTTGCCGATGTCCGGATGTTTCCAGTGCTTGAGATCATAAAGCCGCGTGTTTTCACTGTACATCTCGATATACCACTCACGCTGGATGATGGCCCGCAACTTTGCCTTGTCAGTTTCCGTTACGTTCGGCAGTCCCGCCCGACGGCGGATGACATTCAACCTGGCCAGTGCCTGCTGGGGCTGACCAGCTTCATTCAGGGCTTCTGCCGCAGAGAGATAGGCGCCCGCCAGTCGGAAGACGGGGAACTCAAACCACCGACGCCCCCCGGCCTTGTAATAGAATTTAGCATTCCTCGCCACCCCATATCCTGGTCCGTTGCCGAAGGTGCTGTTATTCCGCCAGTTAGGATCCCCCGGATTCGTCCAGGCATCCATTTCCCAGGCCTGAAAACTCGCCTTGAAACGCGCTTCCATCTGGTTTACCTTCTGCGTGTATTCCGAAAAAGGTCTGAAAACACCCGTCGCCGGCCATGTCTGCTCTGTGCCGTCCTGCTTGTAATATTGTTCCGCCTGATGGCTCATCAACACATTGCCCTGTCCCTGCCAGTATCTTGAGTTGTAAAAAGCATTCATGGGCAGCTCACCCCAGTTATCCGTCGCACCCGAAGTGTTGATGAATTTATAAGCAAGTATCACTTCCGGGTTGGAAGGCAGGGATGTGGCATTCCCATAATCATCCAGCGGATTTCCGGTGTTGATGATCCGGTGGTTGCCGTTGGTCTCGGCCTCGGTGATAAGCGCTTCTGCGGATGTAGCAGCCTGGGCCCAGAGTTCCGGACGGAATGCGCCCAGACTGATAAGGTTATTGTTTGAACCGAAATCGAGGTAAGGGGTGGCCGAGTTTAAGAGTGGACGGGCGGCATAAAGCAACGCCCTCGTCTTGATGGACATGGCGGCAGACTTGGTCATGCGGCCCCGGAACTGATCCGGCCAGACAGATGGCAATACCTTGATCGCATCATCACACCATTTCACGATGCTGTCCAACACCGCCTTCACCGGCGCCCTTGGAATCGCCATGTCCGCCTCCTCATTCCCCTCGAAAATGCGAGAAACGATGGGCACACCGCCATACATGATCATCATCTGCGTGTACCGATAGGCGATCAACGCCCGCATCTCCCCCTTCGTCTGAGCTTTTTCATCCTCCGACATTTCAGAAACCTTGTCGATGTTCTGGATCACCTGGTAACACTGACGGATTGGAGGAAAATTGGCATTGTATCCATCCATGTCGGTGATGGTCCCGTTGGCATTCATTCCGTTCAGAATGATGCCCCGCGACAGCGTCCAGCTGAAGCCCACACTCAACGCACCGGACAGATTCTCATGGATCATCGCGTTCCAAGTATTCGCCCAGGGCAAGCCTTGAGGCATGGCCCGCCGATAAGCATTGGCAACGGCACCCTGCGCCTTGATACGGGTAGAAAAGACCGAGTCCACAGTGGTGGCGCTCGAAGTCGGCATTTGAAGGAAATCCTTCATGCAGGAAGGCAAGATCACCACGAGGGCGATCAAAAAAAATAAATTATGTATTTTCTTCATATGAAGTAGATGTTAAGGTTCAGAACTGAAGGCTGACGCCGAAATTGTAGGT
>JBEEMB010000031.1:0-3019 GCA_041167815.1 Bacteroidota bacterium
CCTGTGCCCATGTTTGGTTCGTGATTAGGAAGCACAGTATGCAGCGAATGAATGATCTCATATGCAGCGCAAAGTTCTTTTAATAAGCCCTGACGGCAAAACAAATGTGAGGGGCGGCGGATGCCCGATGCATCTGACTTCTATATTTTGTATTAATTTGGCTGCATGTTGTATTCGATCGCAAAGGTCATCATGTGGACGACCCTTCACTTTTATTTCCGAAGGATCGTTTTCCAGCATCGGCGCTCCATTCCTGACGGGGAGTCGGTCATCCTGATCGCCAACCATGCCGCATCTTTCCTGGATGCCATGCTCCTTGCCGTGCTGATGAAACGGCCTGTTCATTTCTTTGCCCGCAGCGATATCTTTCGGAAACCCATCGCTAACCGCATTTTGCGAACCTTCCGGATGATTCCGATCTACAACATTGAGCATGGGAAATCCGACCTGGTGCGTAACGAGGAGACTTTCGCCGAGGGAGAGCAGGTGCTCAACAGCCGTGGCATGCTGCTGATTTTTCCTGAAGGCATCAGCAGGGTGGAGCGAATCATGCTGCCATTGAAAAAGGGAACCGCGAGGGTGGCGTTGCAAACCGAGGCCAAACAGGATTTCAGTCTGGGGTTAAAGGTGATCCCTGTGGGCATCAATTACAGCAGGCATCGATTCCGGGCGGATGTACTCATCAGTGCCGGGACGCCGACACTCGTCTCCGATTATGCGGCCGTCTACCGCGAAAATCCTGCAAAAGCCATCACCCGTCTGACGAGGGAACTCGAAGAAAAATTCTCCCGCACGATATTTTTTGTCCGTCAGCCGGAGCGTACACCGCTGATCGACAGATTGCTGGAGCTCTATAGAGCCGATGCTTTCAAGCCGATGGATGCCCTCCGGGGTACGCCGGTATTGGAGTTGGAAAAGCAGGTATGCGATACCGTTAGTGAGATGGATGATGAACGATTCCTTGAGTTTTCGGGTATGCTTGACCGTTATGATGCCATGCTCAGGTCGCATGGTTTCATGGATGCCTCCGTGAACGGTCGTTACAGGCTGGCAATCCTGCACGTCCTCGCGGTGGTTTTGACATTGCCGTTGTTCATGCTGTCTTCGATATTGAATGCAGTGCCGATGTGGCTGGCGCGTACAGTGGCCGATCGGACCGTGACACGTATTGATTTTTACACGAGTGTTCACACGGCGGCCGGTGGATTCATCTATCTGATCTGGTGGATACTGCTGACAATTGTTGGCGGTGTGATTGGAGGCGTTGCTTTTTGGGTGACGTGCTTCGCGCCATTGACCTTGTTTGCCGGCATCAGATGGTGGGAAGCTTCCGTCTCCTTGTTTGCACATCTGCGTTTTCTATGGGCGAAAAGACTTCACCCCGGAAGGGTTGAAGCGATCAAAGCACTTCGAACGGAGATTGCATTTTGGCCTGCGCGCGCCTGATTAGACCGTCATGCAAGCAGATCAGGCCTCCGGTCTTCGGTACGTTTCAATGCCTGTTCGTGGCGCCATTCTTCAATCTTTCGGTGATCGCCGCTGAGGAGTACGTCTGGTACTTTCATCCCACGAAAGTCCACCGGTCGGGTATAAACAGGAGGCGCGAGGAGGTTATCCTGAAACGAGTCGAACAGGGCAGAGGTCTCATCATTCAACACCCCCGGCAGCAGGCGTCCGATCGCATCGGTGATCACGGCGGCGGCTAATTCTCCACCACTCAAAACATAATCACCGATACTGATTTCACGGGTGACCCATCCCTGACGCACCCTGTCATCAATGCCTTTGTAGTGGCCACAGATCATGAGCAGCCGGTTCTTCATGGATAAACGGTTTGCCATTCCCTGTTCAAATCTTTCTCCGTCGGGGGTCAGAAAAATGATTTCGTCGAAGGGGGCATCGGCAGAGAGTTCTTCGATGGCTTTGACAAGCGGTTCGCACATCATCACCATGCCTGCACCTCCTCCGAAGGCATAGTCATCCACTTGTCCGTATTCATTGACCGCCCAATTCCGCAGGTGATGTACCCTTACTTCAAGGATGCCTTTTTCACGTGCGCGTTTGAGGATGGAATGTCCGAATGGGCTTTCGAGCAGCTCTGGGATCACGCTGATGATATCGATCGTCATGTTGCAAAGATAAATGGCGGGAACCGGAACTGAGGCGGGAGTGCGGTCTCGTCAAGAGGGGAATCCATACCTTCGCATTATGAAATTTGCAGACGTCTTTTCTCTGGCATGGCGAACCGTTCGAGCCAACAAGCTGAGGACGGGTATCACGGTGGCCATCATCGCATTCGGTATCATGGCCCTCGTGGGCATCATCACCGCTATTGAGGCGATGAATGACAGTCTGCGCGACAGTTTTTCCACCATGGGTGCGAATGCCTTCACCATCAGATTCCGGGAGCGTCAGATGAGATTCGGCAAACCTTCAAGCAATGCCGTGAGTACCCGTTCCGGATCTGCGGCTCGTCGAGAACGCAAATCCACGGCAGGGCGCATCATCACCTACGATGAAGCGAGGGCCTTCAAGCAGCGGTTCAACTACCCCGCAAGTGTGAGTCTTGCCTATAATGGGGGGCGTGGACTTGTTGTTTCCTACGGCAGCGAGCAGACCAACCCGACGGTCACGATGACCGGTGGAGATGAAAACTATATCCGGCTTAGCGGGTATGAACTCAATGTAGGCCGGAATTTCAATCAGGCGGATGTAGAAAGCGGACAATCCATTTGCATCATTGGGAAGGATGTGGCGCGTAAATTTTTTGGAGACCGGCCGGAAAGAGCGATTGACAAAGTTATCCGGGTGGGTAATCATAAATACCGCGTGATTGGGGTGTTGAAAGAAAAGGGATCCAGCGCATTTTTGCAGGCGGATAACGTGGTGATGTCCACTTACACCAATGTTCGCCGGATGTTTGGCAATCCGAATGCATCTTTTTCCATGGCGATCATGGTGGACGATGTCAACCGGCTGGATGCGGCCATCGGGGAGGCGGAGGGTGCGTTCAGACCTA
>JBEEMB010000097.1:0-3852 GCA_041167815.1 Bacteroidota bacterium
TTTCTCCTGGTACATCTCGATGGCCATACGAACCGCAGCAACCCCATTGCGCTTACCTACCCTGCATTGCAGCATGTAGAGCTTTCCGCGTTCAATCGTGAACTCCAGATCCTGCATATCCCTGTAATGCCGCTCCAAACGACGCTGATATCCGTCCAACTCCTTGTATATCTTGGGCATGATCTCCTCAAGGGTGGGAAGATGTGCACTCTGGTCATTCCTGGAATAAGCGTTGACAGGTGACGGTGTTCTCGTACCGGCTACCACATCCTCCCCTTGGGCATTGACAAGGTATTCTCCGTAAAATTGATTTTCACCAGTACCCGGATTGCGCGTAAAAGCTACACCCGTTGCACTGTCCGAACCCATATTTCCAAACACCATCGACTGCACATTGACCGCCGTACCCCACTCGTGTGGGATCTTCTCAATTTTTCGATATTCAATTGCCCGTTTTCCATTCCAACTGGCAAACACTGCACCGACACCTCCCCATAATTGCTCGAATGGATCATCAGGAAATGCTCGACCCAAAACCTTCTTGACCGTTTTCTTGAAATCTTCAACCAGGGCCTTTAGCTCATCCACCGTCAACTCCGTATCACTCTGATATTCACGCGCATGTTTGACCGCCTCCAACTTTTCATCCAGCACTTTACGAATGCCTTTGCCACCCTTTGGTACGACACCGGCCGCCTTCTCCATCACCACATCCGCATACATCATGATCAAACGACGATAAGCATCATAAGCGAATCGCGCGTCTCCCGTCTGTGCAATCAAACCCTTGATCGTTTCTGCATTCAATCCCACATTCAGGATCGTTTCCATCATGCCCGGCATCGACCTGCGCGCTCCGGAGCGGATGGATAACAACAGAGGATTGACAGGATCACCAAAACGCTTGCCCATCAAACCTTCAACCTGAACCAAAGCCGATTTTACCTGCGCTTCAAATATCTTGGGGTATGAGTGGTTATGCTCATAATGGTATGTGCACACCTCGGTCGTGATCGTAAAACCAGGAGGAACGGGCAACCGCAGCCTGGGATGGCCGGCCATCTCTGCAAGATTCGCACCCTTGCCACCCAGCAGATTCTTCATGGACTCATTGCCATCGGCCTTCCCGCCACCAAAAAAATAGACGTATTTCCGGGACCTGCCGGATCTCGGAGTCGCAACAGCCTTTGCCATAACGTGGTTTTTTATTTCACCACATAGTTAGGAAAGGTCTACACCGTGTTTGATGGGATGACATCACAATCAATGATGATTGTGGTCACAAATGAAGATGACGCGGATCAGAAATGGTAAATGAATCATAGGATGACGATGGTCAATCACCAAAAATCAATCCCATTACCTGCTCATCGATATACCTGTCCTCTGATGCCAAATAACTGTAATCACGCAAAACCCCTTCAAACCGGAAACCAACCCGCTCATATACGCTGATCGCACGATCATTTGAAGTGGCAACCGTCAGCTCCATGCGCTTAAAACCCTGTTGTCTGGCAAGCTCAACCGCCGAACGGACCATCGACGTACCATGGCCACGACCAACATGGTCCGGATCAATCGCTACACCGCCCAGATAAATAATGTGACTGTTCCGATGCTTCATGGGCTGGAGCTTGAACATCCCGACAGATACACCATCAGCGGAATATGTATACAGCATTCCCCGATCAGTCAACATCCTGAGCTCAGGAAGAAAGGTTTCCATCGGCTGCACCTCGTACAACAACCAGGGATTCGTGACCGGATGCATGTAGAGTCGATATAAAAAGGGAAAATCTGAAGCAGTCGCTGTTTTGATCATGCCGGAAAGTTAGCATCTATTCCGATTTCGTATCTTTCTTCCAACGAAACCTATACCCCGCATGACTTTCCGCGTATCATTCCTTGCCTTGCTGTTGACCGGCATCACCTCCACAGCACAACATCAGGCCGACATCGTCATCAAAAACGGTCGAATCATTGATGGTACCGGGAACAGCTGGTACCGGGCAGATATCGCCATCCTGAACGGACGGATCCTGGCCATCGGAAAAAGCCTCACCCATGTGGCTCCACGAACCATCGATGCCCAAAACCTTTACGTCACACCCGGTTTCATAGATGTTCATGCCCATATCGAAGGAGCGATATTCGACCGGCCAACCGCAGATAACTATATCCGGGATGGAGTTACGACCGTTGTGACTGGCAACTGCGGAAATTCATATGATGATCTGGGTAGCTTCTTTAAAAAGATCGACAGCATTAGAACGTCCATCAACGTTGCATCCCTGGCAGGACATAATACGATCCGAAGACTTGGAATGGGACTACTCGACAAGTCGCCCACCGCTGATGAACAACGAAGAATGGACTCGCTGATGCAGGATGCCATGGACGACGGAGCCGTCGGACTGTCCACAGGCCTCATCTATCTGCCCGGTATGTATGCCAAGACAGAAGAGATCGTCTCTCTGGCCCGCATCGCCGGCCAAAAAGGCGGTGTCTATGCCACACACATGCGCAACGAAGGAGGAAAAGTGACAGAAGCTATTGATGAAGCACTCACCATCGGACGCCAGGCAGACATCCCTGTCCAGATTTCTCATTTCAAAGTAGCAGGCCGGTCCAACTGGGGCCGGTCAACTTACACCCTCGATCAGGTGATCAATGCCCGTAATCAAGGGCTGGATGTAACCATCGACCAATACCCATACACCGCCAGCAGCACCAATCTGGCGGTCACCGTGCCCGACTGGGCCCTCGACGGAGGGTTGGACTCCCTCCGCAAAAGAATCAAAGACACCGACCAAAAAAAGAAGATCATTCAAGCAATGGTTAACACCCTGAAAAAATCAAAAAACAAAAACTACGGCTATGCAGTCGTGGCAATGTATAGTCCGGATACCACCCTGAACGGTAAAAACATCAGCGAAATCAATAAACTCAAGGGCCGAAAAGCTAAACCCGCTTTCGAAGCTGAAACCATCCTCGACATGTTGATGAAAGGAAACGCCCAAATGGTTTATCACACCATGAACGAGGATGATGTTCGATTTTTCATGAAATACCCATTCAACATGCCCGCAGCAGACGGTGGCGTCAGTACCGGAAAAGGCATGCCGCACCCAAGAGGCTATGGCACCAATGCGCGTGTGCTTGGACGGTACGTTCGGGAACAGGCTGTCATCGGCTTCGAAGAAGCCATCCGGAGAATGACCTCACTGCCGGCCCAGAAATTCGGTCTGCATGACCGCGGATTACTGAAGGAAGGCCTTGCCGCCGACATCGTAATAATTGATCCGGAAAAAGTGAATGACAAATCAACCTTCGACAATCCACATCAGTTTTCTGAAGGAATACCTTTCGTCATCGTGAACGGCGTCGCCGTGGTGGAAAACAGTCAACATAACGGTCAACGCAGCGGACAATCACTGAAAAAAACAGGCGGGAGGTAATCACCCCCCGCCCTGCGCTGAATCATTTCTGCATCACCGTCTTGGCAGCATCCAACAATCGGATGAACTTCGGAATATCAGGGTCATATCCGTAACCCTCGGAAACCAGGCGCTTCTCCTCACCATCCACAAAGAAATAGTAAGGCTGACTGTTCGCCTGGAATCGGGTCACCTGCATGTCTGCATTCTTATCCCCTAACGTGGTCACTTTTTTACCCAACGCGTCAGAATAATAATGCTCCCGTTCAGGCAAGTCGATATTTTGAACATCGACATACAGCGATACGATTACAAAATCCTCTTTTAATCTTTTCATGACCTCCGGGTCACTCCAAACCTCCGCCTCCATTTTACGGCAGTTCACACAGTTGATGCCGGTAAAATCGATCATCAA